>JAQXJU010000081.1 GCA_029009115.1 Bacteroidales bacterium
ATTAACCGACGACGCCAGTGAGCGCAGAGCAAGCTTGTTTGCTCTGCCGAACGGCTAGGAGGAAAAGCGCGAATGTGATGCTCCGAAAAAACTACTGGATTTTCAGCCGTGAAACTGGGTGGTGATGCTCCGAATTTTGTAATCACCCGCATCAGTCATAGTGAGACGCGAGCATCCTGCCGCCTTAGGCGCTTCGCTTGGGGTCGGCCCGTCATCAAAAGCCAGCAGTCCCGACAAGCGGGCCAGCTCGCTTTTGAAGCCGTTCCTCCTCGGTAAGCCTTCGGCTTGGTTAATACCCGTCTGCTATTCCTTCACACCTCTGCCGGGAAGAATCCCGTCAGAAGTGTTCCGGGCAGCCGGGATACGGCCGTCCCGGCCGTTGGCGCAGAGTGTGTCAGGACAAACCAGCCACACACTTCGCGGAACGCCCGCATCAGCGTTGTGACATTGTGCTTCTATTCGTAGGTCAGTGCCTGTTCGCGTGGACCGTTGTACCCCGCATCAACGTCAGTGCGTAGCTCACAAGGTGAGCCGTTCCGGCTCAGGCCCCGTAGGCCGTCTGCCCACACACACCGTCGGTCTCTTCCGCTGCTCCAGGGAGCCTGTAGTCTCCCTTCCGCGGCGCTCCAGAGCCCGCCGCCCCACACTTCCAGACCGCCTCCGTGGCCAACGCTCCGCTGCGCTTCGCGCCCTTGGTCACTGTGAGACTCTAAGCCGGGCTGACGCCACGTCTTAGAGACTCCCAGCAACCAAGGCCCTCCTTCTGACGTACGCTTCAGCCGCGGTGCCAAATCGACCGCCGTTCCCCGCTCGATGGGAAGAAAAAGGGTATAAATATATAGCAAAGAAGCAGCAGCTTGCGCCGCTGCCGCTCTGCCTTTATTGAGAGTGTATTTCCTTAGGAGCCCCCTTTGAGCTATTGCCCTGTTCAAGACTTCCAACGTGAGCCCCGGCCCAGGGAGTGGTATGCATACTTTCTCTTATACTACCCATGTGGTACAGTTCAGGAGCCCTCCTTCCAGAGCCACATCACTGTAGTCAATTGTCTCAATCTTTTTGTCGGGGAATGCCTTCTGGATGACTGCTACAGCCTCTTTATCCTTCTCGTGACCGAATACTGGAACAACTATCAGATTATTGACTTCCAAATAGTTTACATAGACGCCTATTGCGCTGTCCGGATTCTTCGGGTGGGCCTTGTCTTCAAAGAATGGTACATCAATGTAAGAAAGATTGTACTCGGCCAGGACCTTCTTCATACCTTCACGCCAGTATTTATACTCAGCAGCGAGGTTATTCCCAAGAATCGTATTCCTGTCTACGAATCTGACCATACCATCCGCGTGCCCGGTAAAGTCGGTGTTGATTGCCGGGATGATGATAATCTCGCACCCCAACAGCTTGGACAACTCTTCCTTTATTGATTTCTGGTCGCGGTCGGGATTCTCAGAAAATACTCTGTTGGAGATGATCGCGCGTCCATCGCAGATAAGGACATTTCCTCCGTCCAGGTTGATTTCTGATTTCTGTGCCTTTATGCCATTCTTGCTGTGAATCTCGTCGATATCGGAACGGGAGGCAATGTGTCCAGGGGTATCCTTCAAATAACTCGGGTCATACTTGAACTGAATCAGTTGGCCGGTGTTGGTCTTGACGGGCATATAGTCGCGGCACCAGATGTCATTGGTTCCCTTGATAAAAGCATACTTCGTAGTGTTCTTCTCAAGGATACCTATCAACCGCTTACAGGTCTCCGGATACCGTTCCATCAACTTCTCGGACAGATATACAGTCTGCTCCGCAACCGTGGAGACTGTTGGCTGCTCGACTTTTTCTATTTGCTCGGCGTTGGTGGTGTTCAGCTTGAGGTTGTCGTATTCCTCTCTGAACTTCTTCATATCTGCCTTCAGGAACCTCCGGCATATATCAGAAGTGGGATAGATGCTGTTCTTCAGGCAGATATCTTTGAAGACCGCTTCTCTTTTCATATTCTTCGGTACGAAACCCTGGATGTACGCTTCGGTAATTGGATGGCCTTCAAGTCGCTTGTTTATCTTATGTAGGATTGCCTGCTGCTCCTTTGGAGATAAGTTCGTATCGACAAGTTTATGGAACAAGTCAGATATTGGTCTCTTCTTATAGCGGTTCCAGAGCATTGCAACAAAAGTCCCAATGGCGATAAGCCCGCTAATGATACCGATGATAGATTCAACAGACATATGCTATGTTATTAGGTGGTGCGCTTCTTTGGTATTGCGAATATACGCATTTTCTGGGACTTGCCCATATGAACGCCCCCCCCCAGGGGTTGTTCCTGACGAGGCTGAAGAATAGCGTTGAGGGAAGGAATCCTACTCGCTCTTGGTGAACGTCTTGGATGCCACCTCGCTGGAGACGCCGTTCTTGATGGCGATGGCCTTCACGGTCGCAGTTGCGCTCAGGGAGAAGGCTGCGCTATACAGGGTGCTCTCTGCCGTGGGGTTGCTACCATCGGTGGTGTAGCGGATTTCTGCTCCGTTAGGACCAGAGATGCTCACCTCAGTGGACTCACTGAAAGGAGTGGTACCGCTGATTTCCGGAGCAGCGACTACCTCGGGCGGCTCCCACTTGCACTCCGCGAGCATGGTTCCGGACTTTTCGCCGGTCTGGCTGTTCACGAAGTAGTAGCGGAAGAAAATCTTCGGCGCAGTTCCCGTATGTTTCTTGAAGAACTGTACGAAGGCGGAAGGGCTGGAAAAACTTTGCCTTTCGGAGATCTCGTGAAATTCACCTTCCGGACTGCCCCCCTTCAGAAGGCCTTCTGGGGTATGTTGCCTCGCGAGGTGGAACGACTTTGTATCCACCTCGAAGCCTTACCCCCTCTACAATGCCTTCAGAGGCACATTGCCTTTTGAGGTGAATTTCACGGGTTGGGGTTACCCCTGTCAGAAGTGCCCCAGAGGCCGATTGGGCGATCTCGTGAAATTCACCTTTTCTCGTGACCCCCTTCAGAATGCCTTCAGAGGCACATTACCTTTCGAGGTGAATTTCACCGGTCGGGACTACCCCTGCCAGAAGCAGCTCAGAGGCCGATTGGGAAGACTCGTGAAATTCACCTTTCTGGGAGATCCCCGTCAGAAGGCCTTCAGAGGCACATCGCTTCGCGAAGTGAATTTCACGGCTTGAGGCTACCCCTCCAGAAGCCACCCCCAGACGCTCATTCGGCAATCTCGTGAAACGAAGATATCACACTTTCTCAAGCGAATTTTAATACAACTTTGACACTTTTGTGCCTTCTGCGACGAGGGTGTCCTCTGAACTGTAAATGTTCTTCAAATGCCATAGAAAAAGCCCCTCCAGATATCTGGAAGGGCTTTTGAAGTGACTCCAACAGGACTCAAACCTGTAACCTTTTGATCCGTAGTCAAATGCTCTATTCAATTGAGCTATGGAGCCATTTATGTCTCAGGTCCGTGGACCTGAGTAGAAGCAATGCTTATTCAGCAACTTTTGCGCGGGTA
>JAQXJU010000082.1 GCA_029009115.1 Bacteroidales bacterium
GTATTTGATTTTATGGAGAAGCAAAAGAGAAGTATTTCAGTATTTCGTTTTGGGGGAGTATGTATTGCCTTCCTTTTGATTGGCTTTCAGGCAGCTATATTTATGCATAAAGCTACCGTTTTGAAAATAGAGCAGACAAGAGATCGTCCTGATACTGTTTACGTGACATCCTATTATAAAGTCGATGAGAAAGGTTGCCCTGCGACTGAATCTCAGTTCTCGACCGTTACGCCTGTCACTTCGTCCCCTGTCACTTCATCCCGACTCTCCTCGGATTCACTCTCCGCACAGTCAACTCCCTCTGAGTCAAGTCCCCATTTGCTACCCTCCTCACAGGCGCCTGGGCACTATTCTGAGGCTGAATCTAACTTGCAGCTGTCGCCCAACCAGCCGTCCCCCAACCAACCGTCACCCAACCATCTGTCACCCAGCCAGCCGTTCCCCAACCAGCCGTCACCCAACCAGCCGTCATCGAAAACGCCTTCATACCAGCAGGTCCGAAGAAGTGATGCAAGTCATTCGCCTGTAATACAGCAAGTACGAGCTTCCCGTAAAAAGGTCGAGAGTTTTCGCTTTAACCCCAATACCGTCTCGGTCGAAGACCTGATGCGGCTTGGTTTCTCTCTTAAACAGGCGGAATCGATTGACCGGTACCGTCAGAAAGGCGGGACCTTCCGGCGCAAAAGCGATTTTGCAAATTCATTTGTCGTAGCGGATTCTGTCTATGACAGGCTTGAGAAATATATAGACATCCCTCTCACGGATATAAATAAGGCTGATTCGGCTTCTTTGGATGCCTTGCCTGGTATAGGCCCTTTCCTTGCGGCAAAGATAATAGAGTACAGGAACAAGCTCGGCGGATATTCGTACAAGGAACAGTTGATGGATATTTATCGATTTGACCGTCAGAAATATGAGGGTCTTAGTGATCTTATAACCTGCAGCAGGCCAAAGCCACTGCGCTTATGGTCCCTTCCTGCCGATTCGCTGCGCCTGCACCCTTACATACGTTCGTGGCAGGCCGCCAAGGCTATAGTATTGTATAGAGAAAATACCCCAGCCCCTCAGCGAAGGGTCTCTGCCCTTGGTGATGAGACTGGAATACTTCCTGATTCTCTGGCACTAAAACTTGCTCGGTGCTACATCGATGCCGCTGAAGGCTTCTGAATAGCTGCAATACACAACGACCATAAACTTTTCGGCCCCGGCATAGTTGTACAATCGGCCTGTAGAGGGCTCTTCCGCCCGGTGTCTCTGGCCCATTAGATGCGGTAATGCACCCAGCAGAGTTGTACAATCGGGCCTGTAGGGGTCGCTTCCGCCCGGTGTCTCTGGTCCATTAGATGCGGTAATGCACTAGCCATAGTTGCACAATCGGCCTGTAGGGGGCTCTTCCGCCCGGTGTTTCTGGTCCATTAGATGCGGTAATGCACCCGGCAGATGATTCCGGACTGTAGAGGACGAAAATGCTGTATCCTGAAGGGTGTCTCAGTTGGACTTATTTCAGGCCTTTCGTGATGCGATGAGTTCTTCAATGACGCCGGGTTCGAAATAGTTGATGCGCATAGCCCTCTTGACCTCAGCGAGGGTCTCGGCTGCGGCCTGTCTGGCAATCTCAGAGCCCTTGCGCAGAACCTCATAGACATAGGGCAGGTCCTTTTCAAGTTCAGCCCTGCGCTGCCTGATAGGCTCAAGCGTATCGTTCAGCACGGCGTTCAGGAAGTTCTTTAGCATCATATCTCCAAGGCCTCCCTTGCGGTACTGGTCTTTTACCTCTTCGAGTGAATGGAATTCGAAACAGACCTTCTTGCCTAGAAAGCACGAAGCGAACTTGTCGAAATGCTCGGGTTTGCAGAAGGCATCAAGATAGGTGAAAACCGTGTTTCCTTCGATATGACCGGGATCTGATACCTGAAGGTGCAGAGGATCGGTGTACATTCCGCGTACTTTCTCCCACACTGTATCTGCACTGTCCGACAGGTAAATGCAGTTGCCGAGGGACTTGCTCATCTTGGCCTTGCCATCGGTACCGGGGAGCCTGAGGCAGGCCGCGGACTCGGGAAGGAGTATCTCAGGCTCAACCAGGGTCGGTCCGTAGATGGAATTGAATTTGCGGACAATCTCCCGGGTCTGCTCAATCATAGGCTCCTGGTCTTCACCGACGGGGACTGTGGTTGCCTTGAATGCCGTGATATCGGCAGCCTGACTGATAGGGTAGCAGAAAAAACCTACCGGAGTGCCGGCCTTGTTGTCGGCTCCATCAGCATCGTTGAAACCACGTAACTGCATCTCCTGCTTTACGGTAGGATTGCGCTGGAGCCTTTGCACCGTGACGAGGTTGTTGTAAAAGAAAGTCAGTTCGGTGAGTTCGCTCACCTGAGACTGTATGAACATTGTTGACTTGGCGGGATCAAGACCGCAGGCCATATAGTCCAGAGCGACTTCGATGATGTTCTGACGTACCTTTTCGGGATTGTCGGCGTTGTCGGTCAAAGCCTGCGCGTCGGCAATCATAATGAATATTTTGTCGAAGAGCCCGCTGTCTTGCAGCTCGACTCTTCGACGAAGGGACCCTACATAGTGTCCGATATGGAGCCGCCCTGTGGGGCGGTCTCCTGTAAGAATTATCTTTTCAGCCATTATCAGTCATTTTCGGCCTTGAGTGCCTCGCGCACCTTGGCCTCGATTTCTTCACAGAACTCGGGATTGTCTCTAAGCATCTGCTTTACGGAAGCGAGACCCTGGGCAATCTTCTCACCATTGTAGCTGAACCAGCTTCCGCTCTTGTGGATGATATCGAATTCGATTGCAAGGTCGGCAATCTCGCCTTCGTGTGAGATTCCTTCGCCATATACGATGTCGAATTCAGCCTTCTTGAAGGGAGGGGCCATTTTGTTCTTCACCACCTTTACCCTTGTACGGTTTCCGGTAGCTTCGTCGCCGTCTTTGAGCTGGGTTGTGCGGCGTACGTCAATGCGTACTGAAGCATAGAACTTAAGGGCGTTTCCTCCGGTTGTGGTTTCGGGGTTTCCGAACATCACGCCAATCTTTTCGCGGAGCTGGTTGATGAAGATGCAGCAGGTGTTGGTCTTGGAGATGTTGGCGGTGAGTTTGCGCAGAGCCTGGCTCATAAGCCTTGCCTGGAGGCCTACTTTGTTGTCGCCCATCTCGCCTTCAATTTCGGCCTTGGGAGTGAGGGCGGCCACAGAGTCAACCACCACAATGTCCACCGCACCAGAGCGGATGAGGTTGTCGGCTATTTCGAGAGCCTGCTCTCCGTTGTCGGGCTGCGAAATCAGAAGAGTCTCGAGGTTTACCCCGAGTGCCTTGGCGTAGCTGCGGTCAAAGGCGTGCTCGGCATCGATGATGGCCGCTATTCCGCCTGCTTTCTGAGCTTCGGCTATTGCGTGTATGGCAAGGGTGGTCTTTCCGCTCGATTCGGGACCGTATATCTCAATTATCCTTCCGCGGGGATATCCGCCTATTCCGAGTGCGTTGTCAAGAGCAACCGAACCGCTGGGAATAACCTGTACGTCCCATTCTGGCTGATCTCCCAACTTCATAATCGTACCTTTGCCGTAGTCTTTTTCAATCTTGTCGATTGTTGCCTGAAGAGCCTTCAGTTTAGAGGCGTTCAGATCCTGTACTTCTGCTTCTTTAGCCATAAATGTGGTAATTAAGTGTTCATCGGCCGGTTGCGGCCAAGCATCGCAAATATACTAATTAGTGCCGAAACAGGCAATCAGCAGTTGCCCTCTTTTCAGGCTTTCGCTTGCAAATATAACGCGATTGTGTGCCAAACCACGGCACAAAACTGTGGTCTAATGAAAAATTCAAGATTTTGTAAGTTTCTCAATCCTTTCTTTGACCTGCTCGTACTCGTATCCGCGTGACAGAGCGTATTTCAAAAGTTTGAAACGCGCATACGGATCACCTTCGAGAGCGCGCCAGCGGGCGGCAAGCAGTTTGGTGAGTCTCTCCGACGACCGCTCCTCGTCAATCTCTTCGAGTGCGGCCTGGGCAATGTCCCGGGGAATTCCCTTGGCAACCAGCGCCTGTTTGATTTTTACAGGTCCCCATCCTGTGAGGGCAGATTTTTCTCTTGCGAAGGCTCCGGCATATCGGGCGTCGTTGCAGAAGCCTTCCGATTCAAGGCTCTCAACGACTCTCCTTGCGGCATCTTCATCTCCGTCAAGTCTGCGAAGAGCCTTCTGCATCAGTTCGCGGCTGCAACATTCCTTCTTGGAACAGAGCAGTTGCAGGCTTTCCAGCGTTTTTAGTTCTTCAGTTTCCATATCAGTCTTCCCGTTATTCTCCCGTCGTCCTGAGGCTGTTCCCGTCGTCCTGGGACTGTTCCCGTTGAGCCGGGGCTGTTCCCGTCGTTCCGGGGCTGCTCCCGTCGTGCCGGGCCTGTTCCCGTTGTGCCGTGGCTGTTCCCGTTGAGCAGGGCCCTGTTCCCGTTAAGCCAGCCTCTGGACAGGGGTCGGATACTCAGACTTACCCCTCGGTCTGAGCGTTGTGCTTGCCTGCAAGCATCCCGCAGGCTGCCAGGATGTCTTCGCCCCGTGATGCCCTTATTGTGCAAGTTATCGAACAGGAATTGAGATAGTCCCTGAATTCTTCCATCCTCCTTTGGGGAGAGGTTCCGAAAGGAAAGTCCTCAATCCGGTGGAAGCGAATCAGGTTTACCCTGCATTCAAGACCCTTGAGCAGTCTTGCCAGGGCCTCGGCGTGCCGCCTGTCGTCGTTCCAGCCGTCGAACATCGTGTATTCGAAACTGACCCTTCTCTGTCCGCTGAAATCATATTTGCGCAACAGACTGACAATATCCTTGATTCCCCAGGCTTTTTCAGATTTCATCATATTGAATCTTTCCTCGGGAAAGGGATTGTGAAGGCTGACGGCCAGATGACAGCGGGTATCGTCGAGATAGAGCTTAAGATTGGGGAGCACCCCTATTGTGGACAGGGTGATTCTCTTTGGACTCCAGCCGAATCCCCAGGGGGCTGTGAGTATCTCTATGGCTTTCTTTACTGCTGGATAGTTGTCCAGAGGCTCGCCCATCCCCATAAACACCGCATTTGTGAGTTGCAGCGACTCGTCAATCCCGATGAACTGGGCGAGGATGTCGGCGGTATCGAGGTTCCCGTGCCAGCCCTGCCGTCCTGTCATACAGAACTTGCATCCCATTCGGCATCCGGCCTGCGATGATACGCAGAGGGTCCGTCTGTCATCGTCGGGAATCATAACTGCTTCGACAGCAGAACTTTCCTCTCCTGAAGGAAGCTGGCACACAACAGGGAACAGGTACTTTTTAGTTCCGTCGGACGAAGATGCGACCGCTGCGGGAGCTATGGTTCCAAGTTCGTAGCGCTCCGAGAGTGCCGCTCTTGAGGCCTTTGAAATATTGACAAGCCTATCCCACGAAGCCGCTCTCTTGGAGTAAAGCCAGTCTGCAAGCTGTGTACCAACAAAAGCCGGCAGCCCGCACTCTACGGCTGCCTGCTTCAATTCATCCAGGGTCTTTCCCAGGAGTTTCTCCTTGCTTGGCATCAGGCAATCTGGGGCCTACCGGGCCTTTCGTTTCTGTCTTTCTGCCGGGGTTGCTCAATCATCTTTCCGTCCTGAAGGTCCTGCCACTCAAGCCGGTTCTGGTAGATGTCGATAGCGCGGAAGATTGCCGCCCTCATCGAGCGGGGATCTGCTTCGTCCCTGCCCGCCATCTCGAAGGCTGTACCGTGGTCGGGAGAGGTTCTGACTATGGGCAGACCGGCGGTATAGTTGACGCCGTCTTCGAAGGAGATAGCCTTGAACGGTGCCAGCCCCTGGTCGTGGTACATAGCAAGTGTCGCATCAAACTTTGAATAGCGGCCGAGCCCAAAGAATCCGTCAGGAGAGAATGGCCCGAAGGCGAGAATTCCCTCTTCGCAGGCCTGACGCACTGCCGGGATGATGATTCCCTGCTCTTCGGTTCCGAGCAGGCCACCGTCTCCGCTGTGGGGGTTGAGACTCAGCACCGCTATCTTGGGTTTGGTGGTGCCGAAGTCCCTCTGCAGCGATTCGTTCATAACCCTGAGTTTGCTCAGAATTTTTTCTTTGGTGATGCTTGCGGCTACGTCCTTAAGCGGGATGTGGCCGGTTACCACTCCGAGCTTGAGCTGCTCGCTGACCATAAACATAGTCACGTCCTTTACCGAGAATGCATTCTGCAGATATTCAGTATGTCCGGGGAAGCCGAAGCCTTCTCCTGACATTGATTTCTTGTTGATGGGCCCGGTGACCAGAACGTCTATCTCGCCGGCCTTGATGTCTTCAACTGCACGGGCAAGCGATGTAATGGCACCTCTGGCGGCCTCGCCCGAAGCCTGCCCCGGCTCGGCGAAAACATTATCAGGCAGACAGTTGACTATATTAATCCGCTTGGGGTGTGCCGCATGGGCGGAAGAAATGACGTTGCAGTTCAGGTTATCCAGCTCGTGAATGGTCTTGCGGTAGAAGCCGAAGAGTTTGGATGAACCGTAAACTACAGGTGTAAAGAGGTCGAGTATGCGCGGGTCCGACAGGGCCTTGATGATGACTTCGTAACCGATTCCGTTACCGTCGCCCTGGGTAATTCCCACTTTGAGTTGTCTGTTCTGCATATCTAAATCAGTTTTGTATCAGTTACTGTGTAGCCTTCGTCCTGAGGCAGGCCACTCATATGGTATGCCGCTACGGCAAGCGAGTCACACCTTTCGTTCTCGGGATGACCGGCGTGCCCCTTCAGCCAGTTGAAGTGAAGCCTGAAGTGCCCCCTGAGTTCGACGAAGCGCATCCAGAGGTCAACGTTCTTTGTCTTCTTCCAGCCTCGGGCTATCCAGCTATCCAGCCACCCCTTCGAGACCGAGTCAACCACGTATGACGAGTCGCTCCAGACCTCGACCTCGGCACCTTCCCACCTTATGGCTTCAAGTCCGCGGATAACGGCAAGGAGCTCCATCCTGTTGTTGGTAGTCAGCGAGTAGCCTCCGGACATCTCCTTTCGCAAGTCTCCGCAAATGAGCACTGCACCCCATCCGCCGGGACCGGGATTCCCGCTCGCCGCGCCGTCTGTATATAGATGGATGACCGGTCTTTGTTTCATATCACGCAAAATTAACTTAATTTTGCATAATTAAGAAATGTTCAAATGAATATACTTGTCACAGGAGCCAACGGACAGCTTGGCAGGGAACTGAGGCGCCTCAGCAAAGGCACCGGGCCTGACCGATGGCTGTTTACGGATATCTGTGAACTCCCGGGAGAAGATACAACTCTTCTCGACATTACCGATGCCGATGCAGTAAGGCTTGTAACGGAGTCCGAAAGAGTCTCGGTGATAGTGAACTGCGCAGCCTATACCGATGTCGAGAAGGCTGAGGACAACCCCGGCGAAGCATTCGAACTGAACTGCCGTGCTGCCGGGAACCTTGCTTGTGCGGCTGCTTCTCTGGGTGCTACCCTGATTCATATCTCCACCGACTTCATCTTTCCCGGCACAGGCAATATCCCTCTTCGAGAGGATGCCCCTACCGGTCCCCTTAATGTCTATGGATCTACCAAACTTCAGGGCGAAGAGGCTGTCCTGCATTCGGGATGCCGTGCCATCATTCTGCGCACGGCCTGGCTCTACTCGCCATACGGGCGCAACTTCGTGAAGTCCATACGACATATCACGGCTCTGAGGGATTCAATCGAAGTGGTGTATGACCAGACCGGTTCCCCGACATCGGCAAGCGACCTCGCCCAACTCATCAGACATATTATCGCCAGTGGCCAGCTCTCGAAGACCGGAATATACAACTTCACCGACGAAGGTGCCGTAAGCCGCTATGACTTTGCATGCTGCATACGCGACCTCAGCGGCAATACCTGCGAAGTCAATCCTTGCCTGAGCTCAGATTACAAAAGCAAGGCCCGCCGACCTTCTTATGCCGTTCTCGACAAAAGCCTGGTCAAGCGGACCTTCGGATTTGCTGTTCCCGACTGGCAGACTTCGCTTCGCGAGGTGATAAGCCGTCTGGACAGTGAGCCCTCGGCAGAGGGCCTCTAAAGAACCTTATCAAGGAAGTCTGTCACCTCGCCGATAAGACTCTCTCCCACGTACTTGTACTGTGCGTGACCCTTACCTTCCATAAACACGAACTTGGAGTCCTTGCTCCCCAGTTCTTCCATTCTCTGGCTGATGGCCTTGCCGTAACAGACGTGCACAAGTGCATCCTTGTCGCCGTGGAAGGTCAGAACGGGCACTCTGCGGTTCTTGATTGCGTTAACATCGTGAATCGCGCCCCAGCAGTTGATGACTGCCTTGATTCTGGCTTTCGAAGGGGGATATACGAATGCGCAGTAAAGGGCTGTGATAGCTCCGGCGGAGCCTCCCATCACTGCCATTCTCTTGCGGTTGAGACTGTACTCCTTGCTGTTCGCTGCCAGCCAGTCCATTGCCAGGTCTGCATCCTCGCAGGCGTCTTTAATATATTTCTGCAACTTCTCGTGGAACTGTCCCGACTTGGGGAATCCTTTCTTGGTCTGGCTCGAGCAGGAGATATGATTGGGCTTCTGGTTCTTTCCGCTGAGGCAGTAGTTGATAGAAACAACGGCATATCCTTTCTCGAGCATCCCGTGGAAGAGAGGCTTGAGTCCTGAACTCATGTCCTTGCTTCCGCCGGAAAACCCGCCTCCGTGGATGAAAACTACCACAGGCCAGCCCTTCGCGGGAGCTTCACCTTCGGGATAGTGGATGTCCAGCACCCTTGCCTGGGTGGGATCGTCGGCGGGAACGTCGCTGCGAGCCTCACCGTAGCATATGTTGCTGATGCATTTGTAGTCGGCAGCGTATGCACCTAAAACGGTCGCAAACGCGAGAATTGTTGAAACGAGTAACTTTTTCATAACTGGTTTATTTTTTGAATTCTTCTGAGATGTCTTCCGCCCTCGAAACTTGTCTGCAACCAGGTCCTGACTATTGCCACGGCCATTCTGTATGATATGAACCTGGCCGGAAGGACGAGCACATTAGCATCGTTGTGCCTCTTGACAAGGCTTCCGACTTCGCAGTTCCAGGCTAGTCCTGCGCGAACTCCCTGATGGTGGTTCAGAGTTATGGCCATCCCGTTTCCGGTGCCACAGATTGCGATTCCGGCCTCAACCTCCGACCCTTCCACTGCACGTGCGAGCCTGTGGGCGAAATCGGGATAGTCGCAGCTCTGAACGGAGTCGGTGCCGAAATCAACTACCTTATGGCCCTTGCCCTTGAGATATTTGACCAGCCTTGACTTGTAGTCGAAACCGGCGTGGTCGCTGCAGATTCCAATAGTCATAACCTTTCTTAAAGTGAAGGGTAAATGTGTTTCCAAATCGATTCCGTCATCGCAGCACTGGCGCTGCAGGACGAAGTGAACACTATCACTGCATTTTTCTCGGGAAGTACTATGACCCACTGGCAATGAGCCCCCGACATCTTGTATCCGTTGTGAGTGGTGCGCCAGAACTGGTATCCGTAGCCCTGCTTGCCCTCGTCGTAGGGGAGTTTGCGTATCTGCTCCTCGGTGAGGCTTCCTTCGACATATTGGAGTATGTGCGAGGCGGTAGCTTCGCGAATGTATTCTGCGTCAAGCAGTTGTCTGCCTTTCCATTTGCCTTCCTGAAGCAGGAACTGACCTGTCTTGGCAAGCGACTCGGGGCTCAGATACAGGCCCCATCCTCCCGAGCAGTAACCCTCGGCCGTCTTCTCCCAGTACCAGTCCTTGATTCCAAGGGGCTTGAAAAGTTTCTTGGCCAGATACTTGTCAAGGTCCATCCCTGTCACCTTACTGACTATCACTCCGGCCAGATAAGTGTTCATAGAGTTGTACTTGTACTTCGAGCCCGGCTCAAATACTATGCGGGTGGCGAGCGTAGCCTTCACAGGATGACTTTCGACGTGTGCGCGGGTCTTTCCTATGTAGTCTTGCTCGAATCCGGAAGACATGATCAGAAGGTCCCTGAGGGTCATTTCTGCAAGGAACGGCGAAATTTTCTCGGGGAGTTCGTCGTTTCCGAAGAAACTTACCACCTTGTCGTCAAGATTCAGAAGACCGTCCTGAATTGCAAAGCCTACCGCAAGCGAGGTGTAACTTTTGGATGCGCTCCAGAGAATGTGCCTGCCGGTGAGGCTGTGTGCGGGGTCGTGTCTGTCGTAGATGAGCTTGCCGTCTTTCAATACAACCAGCGAATGAAGCTCGTCGGTGCTCTTCAGAACGGAAAGGTCAGCGAATACCTTGGTGAACTCCTCGTCATATTTTCCGTAATCGGGCGATTTGGGGAGTCTGCCGCCGGCAATTAGAATGGACTGAGCCGCAATTATGCAGACTACAATAGTAAATATCCTTTTCATTATGTTATAAGTTAAGTGTTTCCTTGGCTTTGGCGAATCTTCTGCCGAGCTCTTCCTTGCCTGTGAAGATTACTATGTCGGCAATCCCGAGCCCGCTTCCGCAGCCTGTCAGAGCAAGCCTCAGGCAGTTCATTACCTTGCCCATAGGCCACTGGTTTGCGCGTATGAACTCTTCGATATCCTTCTCAAGATCTTCCTTTACCCACGCCCCTTCATAGGAGAGAATGCGTTCCACAACCTTCGAGGCGGCCTCTACGTTCTCAATCTTCCAAAACTTTGCGGCGTCTTTCTCCGCATAACTCTCGGGAGCCTTGAAGAGGTACCAGGCAATGTCCCAGAAGTCGGATACGAAGGTCGCACGCTCCTTTATCAGATGCACGATTCCGACTACCTTCTCGTGACTGGCCACCACATCCCTCCCGGCGAGATCCTTCTCGAACAGAGCGGCGAGTTCCTCGTCACTCTTCATCCTGAGGTACTCCTTGTTGAACCATTTTGTCTTGTCGGGGTTGAACTTTGCTCCCGACTTGCTGACCTTGGCTATGCTGAATTCCTTTACCAGTTCTGCGAGAGAGAAAATCTCCTGCTCCGTTCCGGGGTTCCAGCCTAGCAGAGCAAGCATATTGATGAAGGCTTCGGGGAAGTATCCGTCCTCGCGGTAGCCTCTCGATACCTCTCCCTCGGGGCTGACCCACTTGAGAGGGAATACGGGGAAGCCGAGCTTGTCTCCGTCTCTCTTGCTGAGCTTTCCGTTGCCTACCGGTTTCAGAAGCAGGGGCAGATGGGCAAAGCGGGGCTGGGTTTCTGTCCATCCGAAGGCCTTGTACAGCAGGAAATGAAGGGGCAGCGACGGAAGCCATTCCTCACCCCTGATGACCTCGGTTATTTCCATAAGATGGTCGTCAACTATGTTTGCCAGGTGGTATGTGGGCAGTTCGTCGGCCCTTTTCCAGAGCACCTTGTCGTCGAGAGTCGAACTGTTTACGCTGATATGCCCTCTGACCATATCGTCCATCTCTACCACCGTGTCCTCGGGCATCTTGAACCTGATAGTCCAGGTAGTGGTCTCGCGGAGCAGGCGTTCTGTCTCTTCCTTGCTGAGAGTCAGTGAGTTTCTGAGATGCTTGCGGCTCTCATAGTTGTATATGAAGGTCTGTCCGGCGCTCTCTGCTGCACTGCGGGCGGCTTCGAGCTCTGCAGCTGTGTCAAAGGCATAGTAGGCATTCCCGCTCTCGACGAGCTGCTCGGCGTATTTGCGGTAGATGGGTCTCCTTTCGCTCTGGCGGTAGGGGGCGTGAGGATGCCTTGCGCAGGGTTCGCTTACTATCTTACCGTTCTCGTCAACTCCCTCGTCGGGGATTATCCCGCACCAGCGCAGCGATTCAATTATGTACTCCTCTGCTCCGGGCACAAAGCGGTGCGAGTCGGTATCTTCGATTCGGAGGATGAAATCTCCTCCTCTCTGCTTGGCGTACAGGTAGTTATAGAGCGCCGTGCGGACACCGCCAATATGCAGCGGGCCGGTAGGAGACGGCGCAAAGCGTACTCTTGTCTTTCTGGTCATCTTATTGTAATATTACTTCTTTCGTCTGATAGCAGGTGTTATTGACAGTTCGCTCCAGTCTTCGCCCGGACGTACCGACAGCACCGGAGGGAAGTCTTCGCTGTAGCTGAATATGGGGACGTTCGACGTGCTCGAAAAGCCTATGTTCGAGCTTTCGCTACCATACAGCGACAAGCCCTCTCCTTTTGCAACTTCTTGTTTGTCAAAAACATAGTTCTTGTCGATCATAATGTAGTTGCCCATATCCCTCGATGCTCCGAGTATGTCGGTAAATCTCAGCCCGGTAACGATTGCAGTTATGGTGAGAGTATCTCCGAACTCGGGTGATTCATCCCATATGAGACCTATCTTGAAGGTGTTGGCCTTGCCTGTATAATCCTCGATTTTCTTGTTGATGGTGTTGATGTCGTCCATCGTGAGTCCCTGCTCATTCTTGCCTCCGGTGATGTTGATGAGCACATTCTTGGCAGACTTGAGGTCGAAATCGTTCAGCAGGGGAGACTCGAAGGCCTGCTTGAGGGCTATGTCAATGCGGTCTTTGCCCTTGCCTGAGCCGTAGCCCATAAGAGCCATACCGCTGTCGCGCATCATCGTGTTCACATCCTTGAAGTCCACGTTGATGAATCCGGGTTTCTTGATGATTTCTACGATGCCCCTCACGGCCGTGGCGAGAACCTCGTTGGCCATAGGAAAGGCATCGTGGGCAAGGGTGTTGCCGAAGTGCTCGTGGAGTTTCTCGTTGTTGATGATAAGCAGGGCATCGACATTCTTCTCCAACTCGTGGATGCCGTCGATGGCCCTTGAAATGGCACGGTTGCCCTCGTTCTTGAAGGGTATGGTTACCACGGCCACCGTGAGAATACCCTTCTCCTTGGCCATCTTGGCAATCACAGGCGATGCTCCTGTACCTGTTCCACCGCCCATTCCGGCGGTTATGAAGAGCATCTGGGTGCCGGTGTTCATAACCAGCTTCTCGATTGTATCCTGACTCTCGAGAGCGGCATTGCGGCCTTCGATAGGGTTGGTCCCGGCTCCGAGCCCGCGTCCCAGTTGAATCTTCACAGGAACTGGACTGCGCCCGAGAGCCTGCGAGTCTGTGTTGCAGACAGCAAAGCTGCATCCTTCGATATGCTGCTCATACATATAGTTTACAGCATTGCACCCGCCTCCTCCAACGCCGAGGACCTTTATTATCTGGTTTGATGTGCCCCAGTCGCTGGGTGCGATGATGATGTCGTCGTTCAGTTCAGCCATTCCTCTCAAGTTTTATTGCATTCCGTCATATAAGTTTCCAACCACGTCGCCCAGCTTCTGCATCAATGATCTGCCAAAAGTCACCTTTCCGGTGCGCCGCGTCGGCTTTTTGGGCTTCTTTTCGCTTTCGACGGTCTTGTCGTGGTCTTCGAAAACCGTTCCGTCATAAGGCTGTCCGGGGGCAGTCTCCTGTGCGGGATTCTCAAGCTCGACCTCGCCCTCGGGAGATTCCACGCAGTTGAGGTAGGGGAGTTTGGCGGCTCTCAGAAGCATACCCACCGATGCGGTGGCAGAGGTGTCCATAATCTCGGGGCACTGTGCTGCGTTGAAGTGCCTGTGCTGGGGATATGCTATCCTTACGTTGTATCCGCTCATCGACTTCAGAAGGTTGCCGCAGTTGACAAGCTGGGCTCCTCCTCCGGTTAGGACTATTCCGCTGCGCAGTCTTGTGGAGTAGCCGCTCCTGCCAATCTCGAAGAGCATAGCTTCGAAGATTTCCTTCTGGCGTGCCGTGATTATCTCGGAGAGATACTTTACCGACAGATTCTGCGAGGTTCCGTCGTCGGGATCGCTGATCTGGAGGGTCTTGTCGCTCAGAGACTGGAGTTTCTCCGGGAGGCAGGCTCCGAAGCCAAGCTTGATGTTCTCGGCCAGCTGCTCGGTAAAAGCGCACTCGAAGCGTATGTCCGAAGTGATGTTTCCGGCTCCGAAGGGGATTGAACCGTAGTGACGCATTATCCCGTTTTGGAAAATTGTTACCGAACTCGCTCCTGCACCGAGGTCTATGAGGGCGACTCCGTTGTCCATCTCCTCGCGAGTGAGTACCGCATCGGCAGTCACGTCGGGTACGAAGAAGGTTTCGGCAATGGCTATCCCGAGTTTCTGGAATACCATCTCAAGATTGTTGACGTCGCTCTTGCGCCCTATGAATATTGTAAAATTGCCTTCGAGGCTGCTGCTGATGGCCCCCACGATGTCCCTTTCGGGCATACGGATGAGGTCGTCGGTCGAGAATGACTGGGCGACTGCACCGAATACCTTCTCTGTGGTCTGGTCGGCAAGGGGATATGCTTCCATCGCCAGTTCCTTGAGGGTGTCCACCTCTTCCTGGGAGATGCAGCTGCCAGGGTCCGTCCTCTCGAGCGAGCCGGGAGCCTTTTCCTGATGCACCTCGTAGCGGGGGAGCCCCACTACCACCTGCAGAATCTTGATTTTCAGTTCCTCTTCGGCGTCTTTAATGGCCTTCCCTATGGGACCGGCTGCCCTGCCCGGATTGAAAATGCAGCTGTAGCGTATTCCGTCCGAGGGGGTTTCCTTGTAGTAGAGGACCTGAATGTCATCCCTGTCCACCTTGGCAACGGTGAGGGCAATCTTTGATGTGCCGGGATCGATGCAGGCTATGTATCTTTCTTCCATATGTTATTGTTTTCTGCAGATTATCTGACCGTGGTATTTTACGTTTACAGTCTTGTACAGACCTTCTTCAGCCGAGGGTTTTACAAATTTATAATAGTCCGAGATTCTTTCAAACTTTTCGTCCAGACAATCACATCCCCCGATGATGAATCTTTCTCTTCCTTCTCTTGGAACCAGCATCAGGTCGCCTCCGTCGAGCACGCTTATCTGCGAAATGTTTGCGTCCCAGACGCGCGACTTCTTCATATAACCGACAAGCGACAGCATATCCGATACCCATTGGCGCGAAAGCTCGTCGGGAGCATCTCCCTTGTACCCGTCAGGGATGCTGAAAGGAACGGCCCCGTCAACAACGGGAACAAGCGAGGTGTAACTCTTCTGCAAGGGGAAAATAGACCCCCGTCCGTCGATGTAGAAGCCTCTTTCTCCGTTTTGGATTCTCATAACCGGCTCTCTCTGGCTGATATCCACATGCAGGATTCCTTCCAGGTCGGTCCAGGCCTCGCTGCGAAGCACGGCACTCTGGCGGTTGAGTATGTTCTCTATGCTGAAAAGCCTCACGCTGTCGAGTCTCTGCCCTATGTAGGGGCCATAGTATCTGTTCAGGTATCCCTTTACGTCGTCTTCGGTGACGAATACGAAAGGATCGGTGACCCTTACCTGGAGTCCTGTACAGGTCAGTTGTCTGCGCTCTTCACGACTCAGGCCCACGAGCACCGCCATCCCCGTTGCAAAGAGGACCAGTGCCGTTGCCGTGAGTATGTGTCTGAGTACAGCTTTCATTACCTTTTCGAGAGCATCTCGCTTATGGGTTCGATGAATCGGTCTATATTTCCCGCGCCGAAGCTCACGAGCACGTCAACTTTTTCTTTAGAGAGCAGGTCCATAAGTTCTTCCTTATGAATCAGGACCTTATCGGGGCAGTTCACCTTGTCGAAGATAATCGAGGAAGTGACCCCCGGGATGGGCTCCTCGCGAGCAGGGTAGATGTCCAGAAGAATCAGCCTGTCAAGCCCGCTCAGGGCACTGGCGAACTCGGGGGCGAAGTCTCTGGTGCGGGTGTACAGGTGGGGCTGGAAGATGCCCGTAATCCTGCGGGTCGGGAATACCTCCCTAAGCGAAGCTATTGCCGCCTCGAGTTCTGCCGGGTGGTGGGCATAGTCGTCGATATAGGTCAGGCCCGGACGATCGACGTGAACGTCCAGCCTCCTGCGTGCTCCGCTAAAGCTCCCTATGGCCTTGCGTATTGCCTCCGGTGTGATACCGTAGCTCAGGCATACCGCTGCGGCAGCTATGCTGTTCTCTACGTTGAAGCGGCCGATAGTACCCACACGTATCCCTTCGATGATGCCGCAGGGATGCACGAGGTCGAATATGAAATGTCCCGAAGGGTCGATGCTGAAGTTTCGGCCGTAGAAATCAGAATTCTCATCCGATACTGAATAAGTCATCCTTCTGGCGGGAGTGTCGGTGTCGCTTAAGGGGAGCCCCAGTTTGTGAATCAGGGTACCGCTTACCTGTGAGGCAAACTGTCTGAATGCCTCCTGAACGTGCTCGAGGTCTCCGTAGATGTCAAGATGGTCGGCATCCATCGCGGTTATTACCGCAATCTCGGGATAGAGCTGAAGGAAGGACCTGTCGAATTCGTCGGCCTCGACCACCACCGTAGGGGTGTGGCTCATCAGCATATTGGTTCCGTAGTTCTTGGAAATGCCTCCGAGGAAAGCCGAGCAGCCTTCGCCGCAGTCGGTCAGGATGTGGGCCAACAGGGTTGAGGTGGTGGTTTTGCCGTGGGTTCCTGCTACAGCCAGGCAGCGCTGGCCCGAGCTTATCCGGCCGAGCACCTGCGACCTCTTGATTACCTCGTAGCCTCTGCTTCTGACATACTGCAGTTCGCCCAGATTCTGGGGTACAGCAGGAGTATATACGACAAGGGTACTCTTCCTGTCGGCGGGGACAAGCGAAGGGTCGTCGTTGTAGTGAACGTCAATCCCCTCAGACTGAAGGGCCGCCGTAAGGTCCGAAGGGGTTTTGTCATAACCCGAGACCTGCTTCCCCTTGAATTTGAAATATCTGGCTATGGCGCTCATTCCAATGCCGCCAATTCCTATAAAATATATGTATTTGTACTCCATTTTATCAATTTTAAGCTATTCTGTATGCCTGCACGGCAATAGTCAACGCCGCATCCGGCATTCCGAGCGGAGCAATGTGCTCCTCAATCGAGGCTATCTTTTCAGACGAGTGAATAAGCTCCATTGCGGTGTCGAGCAGTTGTGAACCGGCATCGGCATCGCTTACCATCAGTGCCGCGCCCTTGCTTACGAGGGCCATTGCATTGTGTCTCTGGTGGTCTTCGGCCACATTGGGGGAGGGTACAAAGATGCAGGCCTTGCGGGCTACGCAGAGTTCCGAAATCGAAGATGCGCCGCTGCGGGATATCACCACGTCCGCAGCAGCATAAGCGAGGTCCATTCGCGCGATAAAGTCGGTATGGATGATTCCCTGTGTACTTCCTGAAGGGCATCCCGCCATAAACTCGTCAACACCCTTGATGTAATGCCTGCCGCACTGCCACAGTACCTCGACATCCTCTCCCATAGGGCGCCCCCGGCGTATCCATCCTTTCATTGCCTCGTTCAGGGTTCCGCTCCCAAGGCTCCCTCCGATAACAAGAAGGTGCTTCTTCGAGGGGTCGAAACCGTAAAACTCCATGGCCTCTAACCTTTCCCTGGGGCTTGCCGGATGTATGCCCGAACGTATGGGATTGCCGCTGAGCACAGTTTTAGAGGCAGGGAAGAACCTTTCCATTCCCTCGTATGCCGTGCAGATGCAGTCAACCTTTTTTGCCAGGGTGCGGTTGGTAAGCCCTGCAAAGCTGTTTTGCTCTTGAATCAGGGAGGGAATCTTCATCGAAGTGGCCTTCCACAGCAGAGGAGCCGAGGCATATCCTCCGACCCCTATTACGAGGTCGGGCTTGAACTCACGGATTATCCGGCCTGCCCTGCGCAGGCTCTCAAGAACCTTGAAGGGCAGTTTGAGATTGCTCAGGATGTTTGCGGGAGTGAGTTTGCGCTGAAGCCCGGCCACGGGCAGCCCTACTATCCTGTATCCGGCAGCAGGAACCTTCTCCATTTCCATACGCCCCTCGGCACCCACGAACAGAATCTCCGTTTCGGGGTTCAGTTCCCTGAGTTTGTCCGCTATCGATATTGCGGGGAAGATGTGCCCTCCGGTGCCTCCTCCGCTTACTATTACCCTGAGTTTCCTATAGGTCATATTCGTTGTCTATGTTTTGAAGCTCCACTGCTTCGTCTTCAACGCTGCTTCCGTTTTCGAAGGCCTCAAGGTCATCGAGTCCCTGCACGGTCTCGTGAAGTTCCACGAGCGACTTGGCATTCTTCTGCTCCGAAGCCATCTTGCGCGAGGCTATCCTGCTGATTGCCAGGATTATCCCGAATGCGATGCTGAAGCACAGGAAGGCAGAGTTGCCGTGGCTGATTAGTGGCAGGGTCTGGCCTGTCATAGGGCCAATGTCCACGTTTACAAGCATATGCAGGAAGGCCTGCCCAGTAATCAGGAGGCACAGTCCCGCTATCGCACACTTCGGAAACAGTTCCTGCCCGCAGTTCCTCACTATCAGAACCCCCCTTGCCATAAGGGAGACATACAGAGTAAGGATGAAGATGCCTCCGAGCAGTCCGTATTCCTCTATTATGAAACTGTACATATAGTCCTCGGACATATCCGGAACTATGTATCTCTGGCGGCTCTGGCCGGCTCCTCTTCCTATCAGCCCTCCCTGCTTGACCGCAATCTTGGCCGAATAGGGTTGGTGTATCTTGTCGAGAGCCAGCTGGTATTCCCGGCTGCCCGGCTTGCTCTCGATTACCATTTTTTCGTAATCGGAGTTGTCGGAGACTATTCTTGTGATGCCCGTGCCTATCCTCTTGAATATCTTGCCCGAGGAGATGAAGTACAAGCCCGTGCAGACGGCCAGCAATCCGACCCCTATGGCGGCTATCTTTGCCATCTCCTTCCACTCGCCGCCGCCGATGAGTATCGTGAGGAACATAATTCCAGCGATGAACAGGGCACTTGAGTTGCTGCCCGGGAGCACCATCAGGAACACCACTATGAAAGGAAGGTAGAGGTATATCCACTTCCTCGCTTTCTTGCCGGAGAGGAACTTCAGCTTTGGATTGTCCTTGAGGCTGTCCAGCAAGGGGCAGGGTCCTTTCTTGACCTTCTCCACCGCCCAAGCCATATACATTACCATTGCCACCTTGACAATCTCGAACACGTGAACCTGAAATCCGGCAATCTTGAGTATTCTCCAGGCTCCGTTTATCTCAATGGCCCTCATAAAGGGGAGCCTGACGTGGATGTCCAGCAATACAAGAAAGACAACGCTCACCAGAAAGCCCCACTTTGAGCACCAGCGGAAGAATTTCAGGTTTCGGATATTGTACAGACCCACTATCAGAGCAAGCCCGAAGATGACCGTCAGCACCTGGTCCCCGACTATGTCGAGCCTGGTCTGCCCGTCCTCAAGGAGCCTTGAGCTGGATGAGAATATGCACACGATGGAGGAAAAGATAAGGAACATCACTATCATCCATATCACCTTGTCCCCTTCGAGATTCTCGGCGAAATTCCAGATTGTCTTCTTACGGCTTGCTGACATTGTATTCTAAAGTCTTCTGACTGCTTCCTTGAACTGTCTGCCCCTGTCTTCGTAGCTCTTGAACAGGTCGAAGCTTGCACAGCAGGGGCTGAGGAGCACTACGTCACCGTCTTCTGCGAAGGCTGCGCAGGCCTTTACGCAATCCTCGGCCGAAGCCGTATCCACCATCCTGTCCTTTCCGACTATGTCTTCGAAGGCCTCGTGAATCCTGGAGTTGTCCACCCCGAGACAGACTATTGCCTTGACCTTCTGCCTGACCAGATCTCTGAGTACAGAGTAGTCGTTGCCCTTGTCCTTGCCTCCGACTATCCAAACGACAGGTCTTGTCTGGCACTCCAGTGCGTACCACGCAGAATCGACGTTGGTTGCCTTGGAATCGTTGATGTACTGGACTCCTCCGACGTTCAGGACGGGCTCGAGACGGTGCTCGATGGGCTGGAAACTGCTCAGGCTCTCGCGTATCACCCTGTTGTCGATTCCGGCAGCCTTGGCGGCCAGAGCGGCGGCCATCGAGTTGTAAACATTATGCCTGCCGCCGAGGGCAAGCTCCTTCAGGAAGATAGAACTCTCGTCGTCATCTACCTTTACCACCATCCTGTCACCTTCGAGCCAGGCACCCTCGGCAAGCTGCTTCTCCTGGGTAAAGGGCAGCTGCTTGGCCTGCATCACAATCTTGCTGAGATGCTCTACGGTAATCTTGTCGTCGGAGTCGAAAATGAAGCAGTCCTCGGGACGCAGATTTCTTGTGATGCGGAACTTGGCCTGGATGTAGTTTTCGAATTTGTGGTCGTAGCGGTTGAGGTGGTCGGGAGTGATGTTGGTTATGATAGCAATGTCCGGACGGAAGTCGTATGCGTCATCGAGCTGGAAACTGCTGATTTCGAGCACATAATAGTCGTGCTTCTCGGTTGCCACCTGCAAGGCGTAGCTCTTGCCGATATTGCCGCCGAGACCTACGTTCAGTCCTGCCTGCTGCAACAGATAGTAGATGAGCGAGGTCGTTGTGGTTTTGCCGTTTGAGCCCGTAATGCAAATCTTCTTCGCGTTGTCGTAGCGCGATGCAAACTCTATCTCTGAGATGATGTGGGTGCCCTGTCCTGCCAGCTTGCGTACCATAGGGGCAGTGGAGGGAATCCCGGGGCTCTTTATTACCTCGTCGGCGTTGAGAATCTCGCTCTCGGTATGCCCTCCCTGCTCAAAGGGAATATCCCATTCGCGCAGGGTCTTGAGATAGTCTTCCCTGATTGTCCCGTTGTCAGAGAGGAAGACATCAAATCCCTTTACCTTTGCAAGCACAGCGGCTCCCACACCGCTTTCTGCTCCACCCAAAACTACTATCCTTTTCATATCGAAAAAACGTTTCTTACCCCACTTGCAGCGGGATTATAACTATCTGACTTTCAGCAGTGCCAGCGTGGCAACTGCAAGTATTATCCCTATCAGCCAGAACCTTGTCACTATCTTGGCTTCAGGCAGCGCCCTGCTTGGCTTAGTCAGCAGGGCATCCACTCCTTCTTTCTGGAAGTGGTGATGCAGGGGGGCCATCTTGAATATCCTCCGTCCGCTTCCGTACTTGCGTTTCGTATATTTGAAATAACTCCTCTGAAGCAGCACCGAGAGGCTCTCGACCAGGAAGATTCCGCACAGAATGGGGAGAAGCAGTTCCTTTCGTATCAGAACGGCGCTCACTCCTATGATTCCTCCTATTGTAAGGCTGCCGGTGTCGCCCATAAAGACCTGGGCCGGATAGGAGTTGTACCACAGGAAGCCTATCAATGCCCCCACGAAGGCCGACATGAACACGGCAACTTCTCCTGTCCCGGGCAGATACATAATGTTGAGGTAGTCCGAGTTCAGGACATTCCCCGAGAGATAGGCAAGTATTCCGAGCACCAGCCCCACTATTGCCGATGTTCCGGCGGACAACCCGTCCATACCGTCGGTGATGTTAGCTCCGTTCGAACAGGCCGTTATCACGAAGATGATCATCAGCATATAGATGCCCCAGGAGCAGTACACTCCCATCTGACCCTTGAAGGGAGAGAGCCACGAATAGTCGAATTCGTGAGCCCCCACGAAGGGGATGGTGGTTACAAGCTCGTCGGTGGCAATCTCAGGACTCAGGCACATGATCAGGGCCACGAAGAGTCCGAGAAGCAGCTGCGATATGAGCTTTCCCCTCTCTGAAAGGCCTTCCTTGTTATGCTTGAAAACCTTGATGTAGTCGTCGGCAAAGCCCAGAGCCCCGCACATAAGGGTAGTGAAGACAAGCAGTCTGACGTAAATGTTGGTCAGGTCGCATATCAGCAGTACCGATATCAGTACCGACAAAATGATGATTACTCCTCCCATTGTGGGGGTGCCCTTCTTGCTGAGCTGACCTTCGAGACCGAGATCCCTGATGGTCTCTCCTATCTGCGCCTTCTGAAGACGGTCGATTATCTTGCGTCCGGCAATGAGCGCGACCAGCATCGCCACGATGTTTGCAGCGATGGCCCGGAACGACAGGTAGCTCATAAGCCCGTGTCCGGGGAAGTCATAGTCTTTCAGCAGGTCGAAGAGATGATATATCATAATCCTAAAACTTCTTTCACAATTTCACGTTCGTCAAAATGGTGGTATTCCTTTCCGATAATCTGGTAGGTCTCGTGCCCTTTTCCGGCAAGCAGTATGGTCGAACTGTCGGGGCTGAGGGTAATGGCGGCACGTATGGCTTCGCGACGGTCAGTTATGCATACAGTCTTTGAAAGACCTTCAGGGGATAGTCCGGCCCTTATGTCGGAGATGATGCTTTCGGGGTCCTCGGTTCTGCAGTTGTCCGATGTGATGAAGATTCTGTCGGCCATCTTCTCGGCTATTGCAGCCATCTCGGGACGCTTGGTCTTGTCGCGGTCGCCCCCGCAGCCGAAGCAGCATACCAGATTCCTCTTCGGGGACACTGCCCTCAGCGTACCGAGAACATTCTCAAGTGCATCGGGAGTGTGCGCGTAGTCTATCACCACAGCAAGGTCTCTGGGCCCGCGTATGGTTTCGAGCCTGCCCTTTGCCGATTCAAGCCTGCTCAGTGCAAGCAGAACTTCGTCTCTGTCGGCTCCCAGTTCCAATGCGGTGCAGTAGATTGCAAGCAGGTTGTATGCGTTGTGGGCCCCGATGAGGCGGGTCCATACCTCTGTTCCGTCGAGTTTGAGCATCATCCCTTCGAAACTCTGCTCGAGGATGCGGCAGTTGTGGTCGGCCACGCTCCGGCAGGAGTAGCTCACCACCTTTGCCGCGCAGTTCTGGACCATCACCATTCCGTTGCGGTCGTCGGCGTTGATAATGGCTGTCGCCTTCTTGGGCAGATTGTCGAAGAACAGTTTCTTGCAGCGCAGATACTCTGCAAAGGTCTTGTGATAGTCGAGATGGTCGTGGGTCAGATTCGAGAAAATTCCTATCCTGAATTCAAGGCCGGCGACCCTTTCCTGTTCGAGTCCTATCGAACTGACCTCCATAAAGCAGTACTGGCATCCGGCATCGACCATTTCCCTGAGCAGGGAGTTGATGGTGATGGGGTCTGCCGTGGTGTTTGCGGTCTCAAGCCTGTGCGCTCCTACGAAATTGGCTATGGTCGAGAGCAGGCCGCACTCGTATCCGAGCGAGCGGAACAGATTATAGAGCAGAGTGACGGTAGTTGTCTTGCCGTTAGTCCCGGTGATTCCCACAAGTTCGAGTTCTCCCGAAGGGTGCGAATAGAACTTGTCGGCGCACAGGGCCAGAGCCTTGCGGTCGGCATCGACCACTGCTGCAGCCCCTCTTGAAAGGGCGTCAGCAATGAAGTCGTGCCCGTCGGCCGAGCATCCTGCCGTGGCAATGAACAGGCTACCCTCAGTGGCCTTGCGCGAGTCGCTGCAAATGGCACTGATTTCGGTCTCGGGGCTTCCCTTGAGTATGCTGGCTCCTGTATTCTTTATTATCTCGCTTAGTTTCATCTGAGTATGAGCTTTAGAGTGCTTCCGCTTTCTGTCTTGGTTCCTGCTGACGGAGACTGCGACAAGACCTGGCCGCTGCCTTGGTAAGTGCATTTCAGTCCAGAATTTTCTGCTATCCAGAGGGCGTCCTTAAGCCCCAACCCGCGAAGGTCGGGGACTGTCAGGCTTTCGCCTTCTTCCGACGGCAGGCTGGCATGGGCAGTCATTCTGGGGACACTTCCAGTCTTGCCTATGCTCTTCTGCCAGTATGGATCGGTATCGACTATTCCGGCAATCAGTTCTTTGATGGCCTTTGCCGGATATCCACCTCCGTAGAATGAAGACGAAGACAGCTTCGAATATACCACAGAGATTACGCTGTAACGGGGGTCTTCGGCAGGGAAGAATCCCACGAAGGTTCCCTGGTTTTTCTTCCGGCCGTATTCGTCCTTGTATTTTCCGTTTTCGAGTACAATCTGTGCAGTTCCGGTCTTGCCTGCAACCGAGCAGCTGGCATTTCCCAGGACCCTGGCCGTCCCTTCTTCCGTAACCGCCCTGAGTGCCCTTGTGAGTGTGTCTGCGACGGCCCTTGTGCAAATGGAGGCGTTCAGCACCGAGGGGCCTCTCTTTTCGCAGACGCTTCCGTTCTTCTCTATCGATTCTACGAGATAAGGCTTCATCATCCGGCCCTTGGCCGCAATGGCGTTGTAGAATGTAAGGATGTGCAGGGGAGTTTCGGCAGTGCTGTATCCGTAGGCCACCGAGCCGAGGGTGGTGTTGCTCCAGTACTGTCCTCCGACCTTGGGAAGGACAGGAACTCTCAGTCCGTCAAGGTCGAAGTCGAACTTCTCGCCCAGCTTGTACTGATATACCTTGTCCATATAGTTCCGGGGATTCGACGAATAATTCTCGATGGCAAGAGTTGCTAGTACGTAGTTCGAAGAAATCTTGAATCCGTCCAGATAAGATATCCTGTTGGTGTGATGCTCCCTCTCCCAGTCGGTGATGTGTCTGTCAACGGGAAGCTTGGAGTTCTTTATTACTCCGTGGTTGGTTGGGATAGTCTCGTCGAGGCTCTTGATGTGCCCGTCTGAGAGAGCTGCGGCGAGAGTCACGGTCTTGAACACCGAGCCGGGCTCACCGAGGCGTCCGATTGCAAGATTTGAAATCTCCTCGAGGCTGCCTGTGGTTTCGTCCCTGAGCAGATTGACCATAGCTCTGATTGCTCCTGTCCCCACCTCCATCAAAACCAGACAGGCTCCTTCGATCTCGCTGTCCTCCTCTATTTGTCTGCGCAGGGCTCTGTCTGCAAGGTCTTGATAATCAATGTTGATAGTGGTGCGTATATCTTTCCCGTCCACCGCGGGGACATAATCGTGGCTGTAGTCTCTGATTCTGCCGGCATCCGAACTTCTGAGCCACTGCTCGCCTTCGGTGCCATGCAGAACATAGTCGAACTGGCCCTCTATCCCTATGTGGGTGTTGCTTACCTGCGAACGGTTGTCGCGTACGAATCCTATAGTGCGTCGGGCGAGTTTTCCGTAGGGATACTGGCGTATATTGCGCTGCTCGACTATCATACCGCCTTTGCCCCGGCTCTCGTTGAAAAGGGGCAGTTCCTTGAGTTTCAGGAAGGTATCATGATCGACTCCGTGCCCTATCTTCAGATAGCGCTTGCCGCTTCTGCGTCCGTTCTCGATAGAAAGATAGTGTTCTCTTGCCGACTTCTCGGGGAAGAACAGGGCAAGTCCTTCCGAGAGTTCTCTTGCCTTGGCGAGCCACTTCTGCTCAAGTTTTTCGCCCTTCGACTTGTCGGTCATCGAGGCAAATCTCTCCTTCTGAACAGTACAGTCCATATATATCTGGTACTGAGGGCAGGACATGGCCAGGAGCCTTCCGTCGCAGGCAAGGATGTTCCCGCGTGTGGGCTCTATGACTTCCCTTGTGCTCTTGGGAGTGAGGGCATTGATAATCTTCTGGTCGGGGTTGAAGAACAGCTGAATCTGGATTATCCTCCCGACCACGAGAATCGAGCACAACAGAAGAAGCAGATAGAAAACATACAGAATGATTCCTATCCTGTCTCTGTGGGGAGTAGTATTTGTGTCGTGCCCTGTCATTTCTCCAGTCGTACTGCAGGTTTTTCAGGCTCGCGCAGTTGCGAGCCCATATTCGCGAGCATCTCTTCTACGGTGCTTCTCCGGCTGAGGCTCACAAGTTCATAGGTTTTCTGCGCGTGCTCTATCTCAAGGTTGTGAATGATTTTCTTGTTCCGTTCAACCTTGTTCAGAGTAGTGTCGGTAGCCAGCGAGGCCCAAATCGACAGCCAGAACAGAAGGAATAGGTAGGCAAAGTGAGGGAAGTAGCGAATAATGTTGAGGCGCAGCAGCAACTCCCCGACGAGCACTGCCGAAACAATGTTCTTCAGGGTTTTCCAGAGGTCCTTTATTTTCCACTTCACTGCGTTTGCCATTTTTTTTAGATTCTCTCAGCAATTCTCAGTTTTGCGCTCCTTGCCCTTGTGTTTGAAGCAATTTCATCTTCGCTCGGAAGAATGGGCTTGCGGTTTACCGCCTTCAAGGGGGCAGAGCTCCTTCCGTATATGTCGGTGTAGATTTCGCCCGAGATGTTTCCGCTGCGGATGAAGTTCTTCACCATCCTGTCTTCGAGCGAGTGGTAGGTGATGACAACCAGTCTCCCTCCCTTCTTGAGCGAGGCGGCTGCTCCGGAGAGGAACTTCTCCAGGGCCCTCATCTCCGAATTGACTTCAATCCTGAATGCCTGGTAGATTCTGGCAAGCACCTTATGCTCAAGATAATCTGGCAGGGCGGGCCGGACGGCATCGTCGAGGTCGTCGGTTGTGAGTATGGCTTTCTTCGAGCGGTAGGCAACGATGAGCTGCGCTATCCTTCTCGGAGAATCCACTTCTCCGTAGAGCCGGAGCATACGCTCCAATTCTTCTTGCGTATAAGAATTGGCGATGTCCGCCGCGGTCCGGTCTCCCTGCACATTCATTCTCATATCCAGAGGGGCGCTGAAACGGAATGAGAAGCCTCTGTCGGGGGTGTCAAACTGGTGTGAGGACACTCCAAGGTCGGCAATCACTCCATCGAGTCCCTCGGGAGCATGCAACAGGCTGAAGTTATGTATGAATCTGAAATTGGCGTGAATAGGTATCAGACGGGCGTCGTCGGGGGCATTGAGGAGGGCATCGGCATCCTGGTCGAACGCCAGAAGTTTCCCTACCGGCCCTTCGCTTGGGCTGTCGGTGGTGGCTGAGGGTTTCGCTGCGCCGGAAAGGGCTTCCAGAATCCCGCGACTGTGGCCGCCACCCCCGAACGTGGCATCGGCATACACACCTGCGGGTTTTACCGCAAGCCCCTCGATACTCTCCTTGAAAAGTACAGGATTGTGATATTCAGACATCTGGCCGGTCTCCTATCTATCTTTCAGATAGTTTTCCGGCAAGGGCAATGAATTCTTCGTTCGAGATTCCGCTACGCTCGAATTCCTCTTTGGCCCAAATCTCGATTTTGTAATCATTGCCGGAGAAAACCACCTCTTTGTTAACAGCTATTGCGTTGAGGAGTTTGCGGGATATGGTAATACGACCCAACTTGGCGTCGGGCTCAACGATATCGCGGTCCCGCATATATTCTCTCCAGAAGATTTCGTCTTCCTTGTTGAAGAAATTGAGTTTGGATTTGACTTCGAGAGACTGTTTCTGCCACTCCTCAAGAGTGTACATCTCAAGACACGGGGCAAACAGGTCCTTCTTTATGACAAACCTCATATCACTTCCCTCGGGCATAAGAGCCTTCAACGCCGAGGGAAAAACCATTCTCCCCTTGTCGTCCAGTTTTGCTGAATATTCCCCGATGAAGGTGACCATATTTCATATACGCAAGTGGGACAAAGATAGGGAATTTTTTCCACTTTCTTACATTCTCTTCCAAACTTTTCCACAAACTTATGCACATCTCCCCTGTCGCAAAAAAACCACACTGACAACTTGCCGGTGTGGTTTTTGGGGACTGAGGCTTTGGATTTCTTGCCCAGATACTTTAAGTACCTCGAATGCTACTCCTTGAAATCGAGGGTGCATTCGTGACTGAAGAATCTGCCAGTAGTTGTGCGGCCTTCTATTCTTACATAGTAGGGATAGTCCATCTGGTCGGTGTTGCAGAAAGAAACGGTTGCACTGCCTCCTCTGATCTTGACATCGGGATTCCAGTAAATTGTGTTCCGTTTGTCAAAGGGTCCGGTTTCGCCCTTGTCATAGCGCGGCCCGCGGAAGTAACGCGGAGTCTGATGTCCGAGGGGAACAAAATACAGCAGTGAAGGGTCTCTGTCGGCAGTAACCATCGACGCACCTGTCCTGAGTTTGATCATGACGGCCCCGCCTTCGCCTCCATACAAGGGATCAGGGTCCGATGAAATGCTGATCTGCGAGACATCCTCCATTCTCAGCATATCGTATCCCCACCATTCCTGACGGTTGTCATCTACTATCAGAGCGACTCCGCCCCTGACCGGACCATCCTGAGACATCCCCGAATCAAGAGGATTGTCTTCATCTTCCTCCTCTGTATTCATGAATCCGGCAAGAACCCTGGAACTGCGGTTATACATATTTTCGCCGTCATATACGAAGTTAGGCATACGCATCGACAGGTATTCGACAAGGGTTCTGTCCTTGTACATCTTCAGGTCCAAAGGGTCAACGCTGCGTCCGAAGGTCAGCCCGCTGCTCCACTCGTCACTCTTTGCAGATACCACTGCCGCGCTGAGGGTGTCAACGGCAATTGCCTCATTGACAAGGGGTATGCGCATCTCTTCGTCTCTGGCATTCGCCCTCCCGGGAGCCGGGAAATAGGCATATGCCTCAGCGACTATGTCTCCATCCCACTTGGGCAGATAACTGCTCCCGAAGCGCGATGAGCCGACGTTTATCAGGAACTCTGTATTTGCCTCGAAATCAAGACTGTCGATGACAAAAGTCCTGGCCTGATCGACGGATAGGATGCTGCGGAATTTCAACTTGGGCACGAACACCGAGAAGGTGAAGTTCCTGGGCATCTTCTTGCTAGACAGTCGCCTTTCGATACGGCCCGTGATGCGGGTGAAAAGCTCTTTGATGTATTTTATTTTGAAAGGTCCGGCCGAAGGATCCAGAATGGTTTCAAGGTCATAGTATCTCCAGCCCTGAATCATCATCAGAAGGTCCATATTCTCGGCGCGCTCTTTTGCGGGCACCAAAGGGTCGAAGTAGTATCCGGGGTCGTTGATCTTGCCCTTGAGTTCAGAGGACAGACCCATATAAGATAGCAGACAGTCGTCCTGATGGTGCTTCTTAAGAGAGCCCCTCACTACGGACACCGAACAGTTTGCGTCCAGAGGGCTTCCGTCGCCTGATTTGAGCACGATTCTGGAGTTGATGAGCGATCTCGGGGCCGGTCTCATATTGCCGGTGGCGACGTGGCACTGCGGGATATCGGCCTCGTCGGGGTAGATGTACAGGAGTCTCTCGGCAAGGATTGAACCTCGGGAATCGGTGAGTATCAGGTGATTGATTCCTGTTCGGAACATACTGGCCTCGGCCTTCATCGTCCTTGTCTTTCCGTCGAGAACTGTTCGGGACAGAGGTCTGAGCTGATCGGAGTCACGGAGCAGAAGTATCCCCTCACCCTCGCCCTGACCTATGACACTCGCATACACCATTCCCTTGATTTTGCGAACGTTAATAGCCGCACCTGATGTTGAGGGAGCGGGAAGATGGTAGTGCCTGAGCGTGGCATCTTCAAGATAATAGCTTTCTCCTTCCTGGGGGATGAATTCAAATACCCCCATCCCGTCGTGCCGGGTGGCAACGGGGATGATTGATTCGCCCCGGGAGTCTTTCAACCAGGCCTTGAAGTCGAGGCTGCGCCCCGCAGCATCGGTGACCTTGAAGGCTATGACAGCCTTGCCGCCGACAAAATACCTGCCGCTTTCAGGCCAGAAACTTACTTGAGCCTCGCCCTGCTGCTCGCGGGATACCTCCGTTTTGCCGCCGTCGGCACCGAGAATGCGTATGCTCTGGTTAAAGTGATATGCTGAATCGCCGTTGAGTTGCCAGAGGGTATAAGCCCGCAGGGTATAATCACCTGTCGGTAAGTCTTCGGGTATGTCGAGATATCCGGGGAAACCGCTGTCCTGCCTACGCACCTTGACCCTGGTCTTTACCTCTGATGCAGAGTTGCAGAGTTCTACATAAATGTAGTTGCTGCTTGCATATGCAGATGATGAGGCTGCATTGTCGAGCCATCCCTTGAACCACAAGGTCTCACCGGCCACAAAGATTGTCCTGTCGACATGAAGATACAGTTTTTCAGGCGAACACCACGACACAAAAGTGTCGAAACGCTTTGACAGAGAGTCTTCAATGCTCTCTGCAGATGCAGGTTGAATGGCGCTGAGGGCAGCCACAAGCAAAATTAGGCGGCAGATAAAGGATTTCATAGATTCAGAGTTGTTTTCTCCAGCGTGCGAGAGGAATGCCCAGCTGACCACGGTACTTGGCAATGGTCCTCCGGGCAACCTTGTAGCCCTTCTTGCCCATCTCCTCGACCAGCTGCTCGTCGGTAAGAGGGTGGGTCTTGTCTTCATTGTCCACGCATTCCTGAAGGACTTTCTTGAGTTCCCGGGTCGATATTTCTTCGCCGTTCTTGTTTTCAAGACCCTCGGAAAAGAAGTACTTCAAGGGAAAAATGCCGAAGTGGGTATCTACATATTTCTTGTTCACCACCCTGGAGATGGTAGAGATGTCAAAGCCTGTCTTCTCGGCTATGTCTTTGAGTACCATTGGCCTCAAGCTCGATTCATCGCCGTCGATAAAGAAGTCTTTCTGGAAATCCAGTATAGCCTGCATAGTCTTCTGCAGGGTATTCTGCCTTTGCTTGAGAGCCTCGATGAACCATTTGGCTGAATCGATTTTCTGCTTCACGAAGGTCACGGCCTCCTTTTGCTCGCGCTGGGAAGAACCCTTTGAATTCTCGAGCATATCGGAATAACTCTTCTTGACCCTCAGTTCCGGTATGTTCATCCTCGGCATTACAAACGACACTTCGCCGTTTTCTTCGGTAAGGACAAAATCGGGCACCACCTGCTGAGCACGGTCGTCATAAGAGGCATCGAGAGCACCCCCGGGCGAAGGATTCAGTTTGAGTATCCTGGCTGTCGCAGCCTTGAGCTCTTTCTCGCTCAGGCCTGTCTTCGCAAGTATCTTCTTGAAATGCTTGTTGGAGAAGTCGTCGAAGCAGTTCTCGATTATCTTTCTGGCATTTTCTGTTTCAGGAGTGTTGCGGGCAGACTTCAACTGGAGCAGAAGGCACTCCCTGAGGTCACGGGCACCGACGCCGGCAGGTTCGAACTCCTGGATAATTCTAAGTGCCTGAAGCACCTCATCGGCCGTGGCAGAGATTCCGGCCCTGAAGGCGAGATCGTCCACAAGCGATTCGATATCCCTTCGCAGGTATCCGTCGTCGTCAAGGCTGCCTATGATAAACTGGGCTATGTCCCTGAGTCCGGGGTCGAGGTCGCGGCACCCGAGCTGGTCTTCGAGGCCCTGGGTGAAACTCTCTTTGTATGAAAAGGTATTGTACTCGGGTCTTTCGTCTTTTCCCCAGTTGTTTACCCGGAGGTTGTAGGACGGAATATAATCGTCTTTTATCTCATCTATCGAGACATCCCGGGGCTCATCGTCAGAGTTCTGGTCCTTGTCTTCCCATCTCTCGGGCGCGGGATCGTCATCAAGAACGGGATTCTCTTCAAGTTCCTTGCGTATGCACTGCTGCAGTTCCTGAATGGGCTTCTCGATCAGTTTGATGGTCTGAATCTGGAGCGGAGACAGTTTCTGGGTCTGCCGTAATTCCAATCCCTGTTTTACATCCATAGGCTAAAGATTTGAGATTGGTTTGAGAATTCGGAGCGTATCTACGCGCACGGCATTGCGGTTGTTGACCGCCGGATATCTGAGTTTTTCCTTGACTATGAATGCCGAAGGAAAGTCGGGTTTGATGTAATTCAGGGCGGCAAGAGCCTCGGAGCGGGTGCGATAGTCTCCGACAGTCACCTTGAAGAAAGGATTGGTGAATGTGCGATAGACAGAAGTTCCCGGGTGTATGGACTTGAACTTTGCAACCGCAGCCTCCGATGCCGAACGGGAATTCTGCTTGTTGTCGAAGAATATCCTGATGCGGTAACCCGGGAAAGATTTGCCGGAGTTTCTGTCAACAAAATCGTTGACAATGCGCATGGCCTCATCTCCCTGGCTTACGGAGACCGTCTCGGGAAGTGCCTCCCAGATGCTCTTGCCCGCCAGTGTCGAATCAACTGCAGACACGGGGGTATAGACCAGCGAGTCCACATACATATAGCCTGCTGGAGCATTCTGGGCTCTCAGGCCGAGTGTCTGCACTGTCAGCATCACTGCCGCAATTAGAAAGGATTCAAATCTCATTTTTGGTGTTTCTTTTCCATTAGACGCTTGACCGACAGGTCCTTGTAACTTACAGTCTTGCCGATTCCGACTCTGGTGACGGCACGTGCCGAAAGGTCGAGGCGCAGGCTTTCAAGGTCCCTGCCTACGACTATGGGCAGAAGCGTCCGTATAGATACCCCCTCGCCCAGCACTCCCGTAACCGTAGTGCGGTAAACGCTGTCGCGATGCCCGGCCACCTCGAGGTCGGGTACGCTGAGACGGAGAATTACGGTAGAGTCCCTTCTGACAGCTCCGCTGATGTCCTTCAGGCGGAAAAAGCAGGCCGGATTGTGAATTCCTATACCCACCTCGAGCGAAGCGCTTTTCAGCCCCGAAGGAGTCAGCGAATGTGCCTCGAAAGACTGTATCGAAACGTCGCGGTATGAGCCACCCTTGCAGGAAGCAAGGAGCAGTGCGGCCAGCACGGCCGGGAGCAATATATGAGTTAGGTGTTTCATACTACCAATCCACAAAGTTAATAAAAATATCTATCTTTGCCCCGATGAAGAAACTCTACATAGAGACCTACGGCTGTCAGATGAATGTCAATGACAGCGAGGTTGTCTTTTCGATATTGGAAAGAGCCGGATACGGGCGTTGCACCTCTATTGACGAGGCCGACGTTATAATGGCAAACACCTGTTCTGTCAGAGACAATGCCGAGCAGCGTATCTGGGCCCGAATCGATGCCTTCAATGTGCATCGCAGCAGAAGGCCCGGCGTTCTTGTGGGAATCCTGGGCTGTATGGCTGAAAGGCTCAAGGACGAACTCCTAGACTCGGGGAAGGTGGACATTGTGGCCGGCCCCGACTCCTACCGGACCCTGCCCTCTCTGCTCGAAGCCGCTTCGCTGGGCACACCACAGATTAATGTTGAACTGTCACGCGAGGAGACTTACGGTGATATCCGGCCTGTCCGTACCGACAAGAACGGGGTTTCGGCATTCATCTCCATAATGAGGGGATGCAACAACGTGTGCTCCTACTGCGTGGTTCCCTATACCCGCGGAGCCGAGCGAAGCCGTGATGCCCGGACCATAGTACGCGAGGCCTGCGACTGCTTTGCTGCGGGATACCGCGAGGTAACCCTTCTGGGACAGAATGTTGACTCGTACAGATGGAAAGACGTGGGGTTTGCCGAGCTTCTTGATATGGTTGCCGCAGTTTCGCCCCTGCTACGGGTGCGATTTGCGACCTCCAACCCCCAGGATATCTCGGACGATGTGGTCAGAACGATTGCAGCCCATCCCAATATCTGCCGGCACATCCACCTTCCGGTGCAGTCTGGCAGCAACAGAATTCTCGAGAAGATGCGCCGCCGTTACACCCGCGAATGGTATCTCGACAGGGTCCGATTCATCAGGGACCTGCTTCCCGACTGCGGTCTGACGACCGACGTGATTGCCGGGTTCTGCTCTGAAACTCTTGTGGATCATAAAGATACCCTCGACCTCTTCGAGGAGGTGGGATTCGATTCCGCCTTTATGTTCTGCTACTCCGAACGCCCCGGGACCCTTGCCGCCCGCAAGTATCCCGACGACGTTCCAGCCGCAGAAAAGACCCGCCGCCTGGAGGAAATCATTGCCCTGCAGGGGCGCAAGAGCCTTGAGAGTTACCGCCGTGATATCGGCAAGTCTTTCGAGGTGCTTGTAGAAGGCCCGTCGAAGAGGAATCCCGCCCAGCTTTGCGGCAGGAACTCTGCCAACAAGATGTGCGTATGGACCGATTCTTCGCACAAGGCCGGCGACTACGTGACGGTAAGGGTGGAGGACTGCACCTCCGCAACGCTGCTCTGCTCACTGGAATAGGGTATGGCGGGGTGGCGCTCGCCTCTGCGCCCGGGGTTGCAGATGCTTTTTTCCCCGGAGCAGCACTGCCCAAAGGGAGTACCCTCCGGGACCGACAAAATGATGTGATTATTTATAAACGTTAGATAATGAAGACAATATTCAAACATTTCCTGCTGCTTGCCATTTTGGCGACAGTATCAGTTTCCTGCCTCAAGTCCGACCCTTTCATCTGCCGTTCTCTGGTAATGGGATACATCTCCAATGGGGTTATGACAGTTGACGGAGGTCTTACCTTCTACATTCAGAAGTCGAATGTCGAAATCAAGGCCAAGCCCGAAGAAAGGGTGGTCGCCGTATGTGACGTGCTCGAGACGGTTGAGAATTCCAACACCGAATATAAGGTCAACCTTATCAATTACGCTGTTCCCCTGCTCAAGGAACCTTTGAGGAGTTCTTCCGTCGCCGACGAGGACGAGATAGGTCACGACCCCGTTGTTCCTGTGCAACATTGGTTTGCAGGAGGATTCTACAATGTTTATCTGAGTTACTACTATCTGGTCAGTTCCGAGACCAAACACGAGATCAATCTGGTCTATGACGAGCTCAGGAGCAACAGCGACACTCTCTATTTTACGCTGCGTCACAATGCCAAGAATGAAGCTCCGGGATACGATGGAATCAATATCTCCGACCTTGCCCAGGGCTACTCCTATGCCACTTTCCCTATCAAGGAGATTGTTGGAGAGGGCTCTGAATCAGTTGCCATTGCAATTACAGGAGAATGGTACCAGCAGAACAGCAGCTTCAGCAACCCCACAACCGAAAGTTACAAGTACGTTGGAACATACACCAGAGAATCGGAATAGAACGAAAAAAGCGGCTAATAATCACTTATTAGTCGCTTTCTTTTTTTATGGGGTGCGATGTGGGGCTCGAACCCACGACACCCAGAACCACAATCTGGTGCTCTACCAACTGAACTAATCGCACCGTGTCAGCAGGCTGCAAAGGTACGAAAAGATTTTTAATTTCCTTATATTTGTAGAGATTTTTTTCGTAATATGGCCAGAGAAATCAAGTTTTCCCTTGTTTACAGGGATATGTGGCAGTCTTCGGGCAAATACCAGCCACGTGTGGACCAGCTTGAAGAAGTTGCACCTGCGATAATAGATATGGGCTGCTTCGACAGGGTCGAGACGAACGGAGGCGCCTTTGAACAGGTGAATCTTCTATATGGAGAGAACCCCAACACCGCGGTACGCCGCTGGACGGCACCTTTCAACAAGGCCGGCATCGGGACCCATATGCTCGAAAGAGGCCTTAACGCTTTGAGGATGAACCCCGTTCCGGCCGATGTCAGAGAACTGATGTTCAAGGTCAAGAAAGCCCAGGGAACCGATATTGCAAGAAGTTTCTGCGGCTTGAACGATACAAGGAATCTCGAACTCTCGGTACGCTATGCCAAACAGGCAGGAATGGTTTCGCAAGTTGCCCTTGCCATCACCAATTCTCCCGTTCATACCGTAGAGTACTATATGGAGATTGTTGACCGGGTGGTCGGTTTCGGAGCAGATGAGATTTGCCTCAAGGATATGGCAGGAGTCGGAAGACCGTCGTTCCTGGGCAGGCTCACGTATGAGATAAAGAAGAAATACCCTTCGATATTAATTCAGTATCACGGACATACGGGACCGGGATTCTCACCTGCCTCGATGCTCGAAGTCGCCAGGGCCGGGGCCGACTGGCTTGACGTTGCCGTAGAGCCCCTTTCCTGGGGTAAGGTTCATCCAGATGTCATCACGGTCCGCGAGATGCTCAAGGCCGACGGATTCCTTGTCAAGGATATCAATATGGATGCCTATATGGAAGTCAGGAGGCTGACCCAGAGCTTCATAGACGATTTCCTCGGCTACTGGATCGACCCGGCTAACTCGCGTATGAGCTCGCTTCTGGTCGGATGTGGCCTTCCCGGAGGTATGATGGGCTCGATGATGGCCGACCTTTACGGATTCAAGGCAGCAATCAATGCGGCAGAACGGGCTTCCTCAAAGAAGGAGAGCAGCATAGACAATCTTATGGTAAGACTTTTTGCCGAGGTTGAATACGTATGGCCGCGTCTGGGATATCCTCCACTCGTAACACCTTTCAGCCAGTACGTCAAAAATACCGCCCTGATGAACCTCCTGGCCTTGAGTTCTGGAAAGCCCCGTTTCTCCAATATCGACAAGGATACCTGGGGGATGATCCTCGGAAAGATGGGCCGGCTTCCCGCCGCGCCTGCCCCCGAAATAGTGGAACTTGCAAAGGCCAAAGGCCTGGAGTTCTATACCGGTAATCCCCAGGATGAATATCCCGACGAACTGCCCAAGTTCCTCCGTATGATGGAAGAGGAAGGCTGGGACTGCGGACAGGACGACGAAGAACTCTTCGAGTTTGCGATGCACGAGCGCCAGTACCGTGACTATCGCTCCGGGGTGGCCAAGGAAAGATTCAATACCGAGCTTGAGGAGAAAAAGGCCAGCTCTGGTGCTCCCATTGTGGTAAAAAGACCCGTAGTGGAAATGCCGGCCTTTGATGTCGATGCCTTCCTCTCCCGTCATCCAAATGCCCTCCCCGTACAGGCCCCCGCCAAAGGTACGCTGTTGTGGCAGCTTGACGTTGACGACGACTCGATGGCCCCGGTTGCCGGAACAGCCGTGACCGCAGGCCAGCCAATGGGTTATATCCAGACCAGATACGGACTCGAAGAGCTGGTTCCGGCGGTCTCGGGGCGTGTCATAGCCGTTACCCTTGCTCAGGGCAAGAGTGCCGTAAAAGGCGAAATCGTAGCCTTTATAGCCGATCAGGCAGAGTAAACCTTCTCATCGGCGAAGCTGTAAAAGGCAGAGTCCGTGATTATTACGTGGTCGAGAAGAGTTATCCCGAAGGTCTCCAGAGCCTGATGCAGCCTGTCGGTCAGTTTGATGTCCGCTGAACTGGGATGAGGGTCGGACCCCGGATGGTTGTGCACCATTATCACTGCCGAAGCCTTCTTGTCCAGAATTATTCTGAGCAGGTTTTTCATATCCACGGGAGTTGACCTCATATCCCCGACTCCTATACGCTCGCGCCCTATCCTGCAGTGGGCGTTGTTCAGAAGGAGTATCCAGCATTCCTCGTGCCTTATGGCCTTGAGTCTTGGGAGCATCTCGTCGAACACCATCCTCGGGCTTACTATCGGTTTTCCCCTGGCAACGGGCTGCTCGCTCAAGAAACGCCTCCCAAGTTCCATGGCCGAGATAAGGGTCAGAGCCTTGTCGGTCTTGATCCCGGGGACAGAGCAGATGCTCTTCATATCCAGTGCAAAGAGCCCCGATAGCTTGCCTCCGGCAAGTGACAGAAGCGTCTGGGCCGTCTGCACTGCATTCATTTTTGAAGTTCCGGTGCGCAGCAGAATAGCAATCAGTTCGCCGTTGCTCAGTGCTGCCGCCCCGGACTGGAGCATTTTTTCGCGAGGCCTTTCGCTCTCGCTGAGATCTTTAATTTTCATAGCCCGCAAAATAGCAGTCAAAAACATAAAAAGACCTGCAAAAACACATTAAAAAAGCGATGTTCAAGATTTTTGAGAATTGTCGCCGAGAATTATTAATTTTGCACTTCTATGGAACACGTAAACTTATTGATAATCGGCTCCGGTCCTGCCGGATATACTGCGGCCATCTATGCCTGCCGCGCAGCTTTGCAGCCAGTTCTGTATGAGGGCAACGAACCCGGAGGACAACTTACCACAACCACTGTCATCGAGAACTTCCCCGGCTACCCCGAGGGAGTAGATGCCAATGCGCTGATGGACGATATGCGCAAGCAGGCCCTGCGTCTCGGGACTGACATACGCCGAGGGACGGTGACTGCTGCCGACCTCTCCTCCAAGCCATACCGCTTCACCCTTGACTCGGGGGTAGTTGTCAGCGCCGATGCCGCCATCATTGCCACCGGTGCGAGTGCCCGCTATCTCGGTCTTCCCTCCGAAGAAAAGTTCCGGGGGCTCGGAGTTTCTGCCTGTGCCACCTGCGACGGCTTCTTTTACCGAGGGCGCGACGTTGCGGTCGTTGGCGGGGGAGATACCGCCTGCGAAGAGGCCCAGTATCTGGCCGGATTGTGCCGCAAGGTTTATATGATAGTCCGTCGCGATGTGCTCCGTGCCTCGGTGGCTATGCAGGAAAAGGTTCTTTCTACCCCCAATATCGAGATTCTCTGGAACTGCAATACCCTTGAGGTCCTTGGAGATGCTTCTGGAGTGACAGGCGCGAGGCTTCAGCGTAAAAGTGGCGAGGTTTTTGATATTGCAGTTGACGGCTTCTTCCTCGCAATAGGCCATCACCCCAATTCAGATCTCTTCTCGAAGTGGCTTGAGACTGATTCAAACGGATATATCGTGACCGAGGCTCCCTCGTCAAGGACATCGCTCGAAGGGGTTTTTGCCGCCGGGGACGTACAGGATCCGTATTACAGACAGGCAGTTAACGCTGCCGCTTCAGGATGCCGCGCCGCTTTGGATGCCGAAAAATATTTGAAGAAATGAGGAACCCGTTTATCATTGCCGCAGCCTTTCTGCTTGTTCTGTCTGCGGCTTCCTGCAAGTCTCAGTATGAGCTTCTTCTTGAAGGGAACGATGCCCAGGCCAAGTATGAAGCTGCCTTCGACTACTTCAACCAGGGCAAATACCAGAAGTCTGCAGCCCTTTTCGAGTCGCTTTCGGTACTGACCAACGGAACCTCACGCGATGATACCGTCCAGTATTACTGGGGCCTTAGCAACTATCGTTTCAAGGATTATTATACTGCCGAGGCCAACTTTACCAAGTTCATCGAGATGTTCCCCAGGAGTCCCTTTGCTGAACAGGCGAGATTCTTCCGCATAGACTGCCTCTACAAATCGACCTACCGCTATGAACTCGACCAGACTCCAACCTATACAGCCATTACAGCCATTTCGGAGTTCATAATGGAGTATCCCGACAATCCTCATATCCCCGCTTGCAACAGGATGCTCTTCGACCTCAACGAGAGACTCGACCGTAAGGCATTCGAGAATGCGAAGATTTACTATACTATGGAGGATTACAAGGCGGCCAGGGTGGCTCTGAAGAATGTTCTGAAGGATGATTCAGAGAATATGTACCGCGAAGAGGTCCTTTATTACACGGCAATGTCGTCGTACAAGTATGCCAGTCTCAGCGTGCCTTCCAAGCAGAAGGAGAGGTTTATGCTTTTCATAGATGACTATTTCAATTTCGTTGGAGAGTACCCCGAGTCCAAGCACCGCCGCGAACTTGACTCTCTTTACAAAAGAGTGAAAAATAATGAAACTTCTGCATCGGATGCTCCCGTAAAATAATTGTGAGATTATGATTATGGATACAAAGAAGATACCTACAAACACCATCACAAGGGACATCAAGGACCTTGCTGAACCCACCGGAAACATCTACGAGTCGGTGGTAATTCTCTACAAGCGTGCCAATCAGATTGCTCTCGCCGAGAAGAAAGAGCTTTCCAAGAAACTCGAAGACTTCAAGAACGAGCGTGACAATATGGCCGAGGTGTTCGAGAACAAGGAGCAGATTGAGATTTCGAAGTACTACGAGCGTCAGCCCAAGCCCGATCTCGTAGCCATTTCCGAGTTCCAGAACGGCGAACTCTACTATCGCGTTGCAGACAAAGAGGGCAGCAAGGAGTAGTCTGCGCTGCCCCTCTCCCTGAAAAGGTATGCTGCGCTCCCTTCAAATACGCAATTACGTACTGATAGACTCTCTGGAAACCGAGTTTCCCGAGGGTCTGGTCATTATTACGGGTCAGACTGGTGCCGGAAAGTCCATACTTCTCGGTGCCTTGTCGCTCGTGCTCGGTGCCAGGGCCGATGCATCGGTAATTGCGCATGGGGGAGATAATTGTGTGGTCGAGGCTGAGTTTTCGATTGCTGACTCTTCCGGGAGTGTTGCATCGCTTCTGGATGAACACGGCGTAGAGTATGACGGCTCTTGCATTATCGTACGCCGGGTAGTGGCCTCGTCTGGCCGTTCGCGCTGCTTTGTGAACGACTGCCCTGTGCCTGCCTCCCTGCTTCAGTCGCTGTCGGGATATCTGGTTGACATCCATTCCCAGCATCAGAGTCTTTCTCTTGCCGACAAACGTTTCCAGATGTCCGTGTTGGACCTGTATGCCGCAAATGCCGGGCTCCTCGAGCAGTGCCGCTCAGCCTGGAAGACGGTCCAGAGCCTTGAAAAGAGCCTTGCCGAGAGCCGTGAGAGGCTAGAAGAACTCCGCCGGGAAAAGGACTACAACAGCGCCCGCTTTGAAATGCTCGACAAGGCAGCAATCCGCGAAGGTGAACTCGAAGAACTCGAACAGATGCAAAGGAAGCTGGCCAATGCCGAGCAGATTCACGAATGCCTGTCTTCGGTGAGGTCTCTTATTGGCGACGGCCCAGAGGAAGAGAGCCTCTCCGCCGCAATGAAGGATGCTTCCCGGCTGCTGACCAAGTGCTCACGCTTTGCGGCGGAGCTTGGCCCTCTCCAGGAAAGGCTTGAGTCGGCCAGAATAGAAGTTGAGGATATACTTTCGGAGATTGTTTCAATAGACGAAGACGTTCCCCAGTCGGGGGATAAACTTGCCGAGGTTGAGGCAAGAATGTCTCTTCTGTATGAGCTGTTTACCAAGTTTGGCTGTCGTACCGAAGGGGAGCTGGTCGAGCGCCGCGAGTTCTACGCCCGCGCCCTGTTCGACTCGACTGCCCTCGAAGAGGAGACCGAGCGTCTGCAGGCGGCGCTCGACTCTGCACGCAAAGGCCACGAGGCCCTTTGCGCGCAGCTTGCGGCTTCTCGCCGCAAGGCAGCTCCCCTCTTCTCCTCTTCCATCAGCGATTCCATCCATTACCTCGAACTCGACAACGCCCGTTTCAGTGTCGAACTCACCGCCACGGCCCCCGGCCCCGACGGCTCCGACGCCATCCGTTTCCTCTTCTCCTCCAACCCTTCAGTCGCCCCTGCCGATGTGGCAAAGTGTGCCTCGGGAGGCGAACTGTCGCGCATAATGCTTTGCCTCAAGGCAATGATGGCGCGCTATACCGGCATGCCCACCCTCATTTTCGACGAAATCGACACCGGAGTTTCAGGAAGTGCAGCTTCCAAGATGGGCAGTATGATATGCTCTATGGGCAATGATATGCAGGTTTTTGCAATCACCCATCTCCCTCAGGTGGCATCGCGCGGCAAGGCCCACTTCCTTGTTTCCAAAGACTCGGGCCACTCTACAGTCCGGCTCCTCGGCATAGACGAAAGAGTAATGGAGATTGCCCGTCTTCTGAGCGGCGAAAGCATTACTTCAGAGGCTGTTGCAAACGCAAAAGCCCTCCTTTCGGAAGGCTCTTGAATAAGGCTCAAAGCCCCTTGAATCTTAGTCTGAGCGCTACAACAGTGTAATTGAATAGTCCTTGTTGTAGATTATTCTTCTGACAGCCTTGTTAACCTGTCCCTTGCCCTTGCCCGGTTCAAAGCGGAAGTCTGTCTGAAGCCCCCTCCAGTTGAACTGAGGCATCTTTCTGAACCACCTGCGCCCATACTCCAGATACAGCGAAGCAAAGTACATGGCAGTGTCATAACCCTGGAATGCGTACGAACTGGGCTCGGCATTGAAGAGTGCCCTGTAGGCCATCACAAAAGCCTTTACGTCGGCCCGGCTGTAGTCGGTAAAATATGCCGAGGTCATCCTCAGCGATACATTGTGGAAGGTCTCAACATTAATCAACTCGAAAGAACGCACCTTTGAATTGCAGTAAACCGTAACATCGAAGTTTTTGTAAGCCAGCAGATTGGCGTTTCTGATTACGTCTCCCACGAATGCCTCGTTATCCGAGGCGATGAATATTCTTGTTGTTCCTTCCTTGCTTGCCAGCGAGGCAAAGGTCTCGGAGATAGACAAGCCTTCGAGTATCCCGTAACTTATGTTTTTGGCCGCTAAGCCGCTTTTCTTGAGCTCATTCACGAGGAACCGGGACATTTCGCTCAAGGCTGCTCCGCTTTCGCTCACCACAAGCAGGGAGTCTGAGGGTTGCATCTCTTCCGAAGCCCATTTCACAAGATCCTTCAACTGGTCCTCCCAGGGGGTAGGGGCCTGTATGACGGCAAGACTGTCGGTCAGCAAAGCGGCCTTGGGATCAAGAGGCGATACCAGCTTTCCTCCGTGGGGAACGTTGGCAAGGCAGGCTTTGATATCGGAGCAGCTCACCGGGCCGAGTATGATGTCAGCATCGTCAAGACTGTGCCTGTCTTTGCAAACTTCACCTGGCGAATTCAGTTTGAGCTCAATCCTGTGTCCCCTCGAACCGAGGTCTCTTGCGGCAAGGAGAACTCCGCTGTAAAACTCGGTAAATCCGTCATTCCCGGCGTTCCCGAGCGGCAGAACTACCGAAAGAGAGACGTATGAAGGGCGCTCAATAACATCCAGACTGTCAGATCCGCATTCCAGACTGTCTTTGGCAACGGTCAGACTGTCCGGGGCGACAGAAAGGCTCCCTGGCATAACGCTCAGGCTGTCGGTCTTGTCCGAAGGGCTGCTCTCTGGCATTTCTTCTGCCTTTACCGGGGGCTCCTTACCACGTCTTGGCTTCCTCCCCGAATCTTTGTCAGACACAGGAATCATCAGTATCTGACCTGTCTTGAGGCCTTCTGTCTTGAGGTTCAGGGTCGGATTAGCGGCATATATCTCTTCAACGGTCACCCCGTATGTGCGGGCAATTGACCAGAGGGTGTGCTTTTCCGTAACGACGTGCGACCAGTAAACCCTGCCGTCCACGCGGACTTTGTCGCGTGAGTGCTTGATTTGTGGCACCTCGTAAGTCTGACACAGGCAGGGCTGAACACCGGCGAGCATCACAAGCGATACTAATAATGTCGCTATCTTCTTCATTGTCAATGTTATAGTTTCTGCGCAAAGTCGAGAAGGTCCTTGCAGAACCCTCCCCAGGACAAGCGGTCCTTTTCTTTGCGAATGGAGGCGATGCATTCTTCCCTGAGACCTTCCTCAGAGAAGTACCTGAGAATCTCCTCCTTAATCAGGGCAGGCTCGGCCTTGGCTGCGACAAGTCCTGTGCCACGGTCGCCTATGGTTTCGCGCAGACCTCCTGTATCTGTAACTACCATAGGCACTTCAAAATGGTACGAGACCGACGATATTCCGCTCTGAGTGGCACTCTTGTAGGGGAGCACGGTAAGGTCGGCTGCGCTGAAGAACTTCTTCACTTCCGAATCCCTTACATACTGAAGGAACATATGAATCCTGTCTCTTCCGGGTATAGTGCTTATTATTTTCTGATATTTCTCGAATGAACCGTAGGGCTCTCCGGCAATGATCAGCTGGTAGTCGTCGGGGAGCTCGCGGAATGCCTCAAGCAGTATATCCAGCCCCTTGTAGTCGCGGATGAGACCGAAGAAAAGAAGATTCTTCATCCCTTTCCTTATTCCGAGCATCTTTTCGGCGGTGTCGCGCTGAAGTTTCTCACCGAAGTGTGAATACAGGGGATGCTGGTGGGTGATGTACCTTGCGTCGGGATGGAGCTTGAGAAGGTCTGCCGATACCTCGCCGCACATAGTCACGAATCCGTCACAGCGCCTGAGGAACCATTTCGACAGGGGAGCGTCGAAGAAGTGTCTCTCGTGAGGTACGACATTGTCGAGAATGGCAACCACCTTGCACGAGGGAGCCATTCTCGAGGCAACATAGCCCAGCGACGGGGCGAACCACGACATCCAGTATCTGACAATAAGCAGGTCGGGATGCCAGTTCCTGATGTATCGGGCCGTCCGGCCCCAACTTATAGGATTGGCCGTATCGAGGAGCGCTGTTGACGCTACCGGTACGGCCTCATCTTCGGCAGTGACATACTGCGTTTTTCCCGGGAAAAGCAGGTCTGGATACTGCCTTGTAAAATTGAATGCGCGCACTTCGTGCTCTTTTCCCAGCTCCTCAAGCAGGCTTGCATTGAACTGGGCTATCCCTCCTCTGTAGGGGTAGAAGCAGGAAAGTATGGCAATCCTCACTACTTGCTGCCCTTGGCTTTCTCCTTTACGTATGCTGCATTGAGCCCGTCGAGAATTTCCTGGGTGACGTCGAGGTCAGAATCTCCGGCCACTACGGGTGCAGAGAGAATGTCTCCCTGGGTGGCGATGATCATCGCATATTCCCTCTCGGCATTGAAGGCCTGGACAAAGGTGTTGATGGCATCGGCAATCTGATTCATCATAACCTGCTGCTCCTCGGCAATCTCCTGCTGCTTCTGGGCTGCATACTGCTGGAACTCGGCCTGTCTCTGCTGGAGCTTCTGGCTCTGGACCTCGGCCACCGAGCGGGTCAGGAGGCCCTTGTCTATCTTCTCCTGGAAGGCATTGATGTCCTTTTCGAGGCGGGAACCGCGCTTGTTGACTTCGTTGTTGATGCTCTGGACCTTGGTCTCTACCACAGACTTAAGGTCATTGGCCATATCGTAATCCTGAATGATGGTGTCCATATTGAACCATACTACGGCACCTTTCTGGGCAACTGCCTCGACAGCCTCTGTTTCGGTCTTTGCTGAGTTCTTACCGTCGATTACATAAACTGCAGCACCTGCAGCAATCAAGAGCGCAGCAATGCTGATGAATAGAGATGTGTTCTTCATTAATTTTTGACTTTATTTTACAAATGTAATTATTATTTCCGTAATTCTGTGAGATATCGCCTTATTGTTTCCTCCAGACCGAGGTAGAGGGCGTCGCTGATGAGGGCGTGGCCTATCGACACCTCGTCGGTCCAGGGTATGTTGCGCACGAACCAGGCAAGGTTGTCAAGGTTGAGGTCGTGGCCGGCATTCAGGCCCAGCGAAGCGTCTCTGGCTGCCTTCGCCGCCCTTATGTAGGGGGCCACAGCAGCCTCCGGGTCGCGGGGGAACATCTCGGCATAAGCGGCAGTGTAGAGCTCAACCCTGTCGCAACCGCAGTCGGCAGCCGCACTTACCATTTCAGGGTCGGGATCGACAAAAATAGAAGTCCTGATTCCGAGCGATGAGAAAACCCCGCAGATGCTGGAGAGAAAGTCCTGATTCTCAATGGTGTTCCAGCCGGCGTTGGAGGTGATGGCATCGGGACCGTCGGGAACCAGGGTCACCTGGTCGGGACGAACCTCGCATACCAGCTTTACGAAACTTTCGCTGGGGTTGCCCTCTATGTTGAATTCGGTATTCAGGAGAGGCCTTATCTGCCTGACGTCGGCATAGCGGATATGCCTTTCGTCCGGTCTGGGGTGCACGGTTATTCCTTCGGCTCCGAATCTTTCGCAGTCGAGGGCGGCTTTGCATACATCTGGGACATTGCCTCCACGAGCATTGCGTATGGTGGCAATCTTGTTGATATTAACGCTTAATCTGGCCATTGTCTTGTTTCAAGACTACAAAAATAGGCATTTATGCAGAAAGTTTACAAATAAAGTGCTAAATTTGGAGGTTTTAATAAGAGTGATGCATCTGGCCTGCTACATCAAGAATCCCGTTCTGCGCCAGGACCCCCAATGGCTGGGTCTTGTTTCTTCGCTGGTGGGTGACGGTCACGTTCTGGAGGACGTGTCCGGGCAGGAGGATGTTCCTCCGGATACCGAAATGATACTCAGCATAGGCGGCGACGGGACCTTCCTTTGTGCGGCCCGTATGGCTGTCGAGTCCGATGTCCCCGTGCTCGGGGTGAACCTCGGGCGCCTGGGTTTCCTCTCGGAGAACAGTCCTTCGGATGTTGCCCGGGCCATTTCTTCGGGCAGCTGGAGTGTAGTGCATCAGCCCCTGCTTGAATTGTCTTCGGAATACGCAGCCGTGCAATCCCTGTCAGTGGAGAGCCTCTGGCCCTATGCGCTCAACGAAATCAGTTTGAACCGCAGCGGTTCTGCCATGATAGGGGTGGATGTCAGTCTGGACGGCAAGGCTCTTCCGACCTACTGGGCCGACGGAATGCTCGTGGCCACAAGTTCCGGCTCCACAGCCTATTCGCTCAGTGTCGGAGGCCCGATACTGACCCCCGAGGTAAGGGACCTGATAGTTGCCCCCATCGCTCCGCATAATCTCAACCTGCGTCCACTCATCGTCCCCTCCGGGTGCAGTGTGGACATCACGCTCCATTCCCGCGACGGCAAGGCTATGCTCTCGCTCGACAACCGTGGTTTTGAGGTCCCCGACGGCATACGATTCACCGTCCGCTCCTCCGGCAAGGCCCTAAGGCGTGTGCGCCTCGATAGCGCAGACTTCGTAGGAGCCCTTCGCAGCCGCCTTTTCTGGGGCGAGGACGTAAGAAATTCGACCCAAAGATGACAGACAGTTTAAAGAACATACCTCAGCACGTCTCGATAATTATGGACGGCAATGGCCGCTGGGCCAAAGAAAGAGGCAAGGAAAGGGTTTTCGGCCACTTCGAGGGAGTGGAGAGCGTACGTGCCGTAACCGAGGCCTCTGTCGAGCTGGGAGTCCGCTACCTCTCACTTTTTGCCTTCTCCGAAGAGAACTGGAATCGCCCAGGTGAAGAGGTCAGCGCTCTTATGGAACTGATGATGAAGGCAATGCTGGGAGAGGCTGAGACTTTCCGCCGCAACGGGGTGCGCTTTGTCGTACTCGGCAACAGGGCACGCCTTTCGGATACGCTCAACGCCACCATCGACGCCCTTATGGCCGAAACGGCATCCAACGATGTTCTGACGCTGATTCTCTTTGTGAGCTACAGCGGAAAGTGGGACATCCTGCAGGCCGCCAGACGCTTTGCGGCAGACCCCGATGCCCGCGATGAGGATTTTGCGAATTATCTTGTGACGGCAGGCATTCCCGACCCCGACCTTGTAATCAGGACTTCGGGCGAGAAGCGCCTCAGCAACTATATGCTTTGGCAGACAGCATATTCGGAATTTGTATTTACCGATACGCTTTGGCCTGATTTTAGAAAAGACGAGTACCTGTCCGCTCTCCGGGAGTATGCAGGAAGGGACAGAAGATTCGGAAAAGTAAAATAATAAGATGAAGATCAGACGGACAGTTGCATTCTTTGTGGCTCTGCTTGCTGCCTCCGCTGTGTACGCGCAGCATTCGGATGTCGAGGTAGATTACAACCGCCCCCGGAAGTATATCGTGGGAGGAGTTGAGGTCAGAGGAAACAACTATTTCAGCGACGAGCAGATTATCCAGATTACCGGAATGCAGAAGGGTATGGAACTCACCGTTCCGGGAGATGATGTCTCCAATATCGTCAAAAGGCTTTGGCTACAGCGCTATTTTGAGGACGTATCCCTCTCGATTGGTCACGTGAAGGCCGATTCCGCGTTCTTCGTGATATCCCTGATAGAGAGGCCGAGAGTCTCGAAGTGGACATTCTCTGGCATTAAGACCGGAGACCAGAAAGACCTTATGGACCGTCTTGCCCTGCGCAGGGGAGGGGAGTACTCCGACTATGTGAAGAAAACATCATCGGACATCATCAAGCGCTACTACGCCGAGAAGGGCTTCCTGAACTGCAAGGTTGACGTTCAGGCCCGCCGCGATACCGTAATAGCCAATGCCATCACAGTCAACTTTGCCGTGGACAAGGGCGAGAAGGTCCGTATCAAGGACATCAATTTCATCGGCAACGAGAATGTGAAGGAATTCAAGCTTGCCCGTTCGATGAAGAAGACAAAGTCCAACAAGTTCTACAACTTCTTCAGCAGCAAGAAATTCAACGAGAAGGAATACCCCAACGACCTTAAGAACCTCCTGTCCGCGTTCAATGAGGCCGGATTCCGCGATGCCCGTATAGTACGCGATTCCATCTACTATGTCGAGCCAGGCAGGCTGGCAATTGACATAGAGGTCGAAGAAGGTGACAGATATTACTTCCGCGACATATCCTGGACGGGCAATTCAGTCTATTCCTCCGATGTCCTGAACTCGATACTTTCCATCTCAAAGGGCGATGTCTATGACGTGGTTTCTATGGACAAGAGGCTCAACGGCGGCGGCAAGCAGAACGAGTATGACGTAACGAAACTCTACCGCGACAACGGATATCTCTTCTTCAACGTCACTCCGGTCGAAACCAATATCCAGAATGACTCCGTAGATGTCGAACTCAGAATCTCCGAAGGCAAGCAGGCAACCCTGAACAATATCATCATCAACGGCAACGACCTTACCAACGAGAAGGTTGTCCGTCGTCAGGTCTTCACCCGTCCGGGCTATCTTTTCAGCCAGTCCGACTTCGAGCGTTCCATACGCGAAATCGCTTCACTGGGCCAGTTCGACCCCGAAGCCATCATGGACGGAACCAAGGGATTCTCTATCATCCCCAACCAGACCACGAACACAGTTGATATTATCTACAACGTGACCGAGAAGCCCTCGAGTCAGCTGGAACTCTCCGGCGGTTGGGGCGGAAATACCTTTGTGGCCACCGTGGGCGTGAGTTTCAACAACTTCTCTACCCACAGGGTATTCGACAAGAGCGCCTGGAGGCCCGTCCCTCTGGGAGACGCACAGAATCTCTCATTCCGGTTCCAGACCAACGGAACCTACTACACGGCCCTCATTGCCAACTTTACCGAGCCCTGGCTGACAGGCAAGAAGCCTACTTCGCTCAACCTTGGAGCGTATTACACCCGTCAGACCGACTCATATCTGGCCCTGAACATTCTCAGCCACAACCGTCAGATGGAGGTTTATGGATTCTCGGCTTCGCTGGGTAACCGCCTCAAGTGGCCCGACAACTACTTTGTGCTCTACAACGGTCTCAGCTGGCAGAGCTACAAACTTACCAACTGGTATTCGGGTTCGTTCATATTCGAGAACGGCGTAGCCAACAACCTCAGCTACACCCTCTCGCTGAGCAGGAACTCCACCGACCAGCAGATTTATCCCCGTCAGGGCAGCGATTTCTCCGCATCCCTGCAGCTGACTCCTCCCTTCTCGCTGTTCCGCCACTACGACTTCGACTCCGAAGGCAATAAGATCAAGGTATCTGACCCGATGAGCATTAACTACGACAAGTGGAGCTCGCAGAACCGCTACAAGTGGATCGAGTATCACAAGTGGAAATTCTCGGCAGCCAACTACACCAAACTCATAGGCGACCTCGTCCTTATGACCCGGGCTCAGTTCGGATATCTGGGTTACTACAACCGTAACTGGGGCTACTCTCCCTTCGAAGGCTTCGTAATGGGTGGAGACGGAATGTCGGGTTACAGTTCCTACGGTACCGACATAATTTCGATGCGCGGATATGAGAACTACAGTCTCACTCCGACGGTGGCCACCTCATACAACTCCTACGGCTATGCCAACGCCGGTAACGTCTATGATAAGTTTACCGTCGAGCTCCGCTACCCGCTCATCCTTCAGCCCTCGTCAACGATATTCGCCTTGCTCTTCCTTGAAGGAGGAAACTGCTGGTCGGACATACGCGATTTCAATCCTTTCCAGATAAAGCGCAGCGCCGGAGTCGGTGTTCGCATCTTCTTGCCGATGGTCGGTCTGCTCGGAGTTGACTGGGGATACGGATTCGATGACTCCCAGAATGGCGGCAGCCAGTTCCATTTTGTTATAGGACAACAATTTTAAATAGTAAGATATGAAGAAGTTTTTTGTTTTTGCGACAATGGCTCTTGCAGGTATTACCGCATTTGCCCAGCCCAAATTCGCCCATGTAAACCTGAATGAACTTGTTCAGCTGATGCCCGAAATGGATGAGGCCAGAACTGCAATGAACGCATCCAGCAAAGAAGCCAATGAAACCTATATGGCTATGGTTGAGGAGTTTAATTCCAAGGCCCAGGCCTATCAGCAGAAGGCCTCTAGCTGGACCCCCGCCATACGTGAGTCCAAGGAGAAGGAACTCAACGAGATTCAGGGCCGCATTCAGGAGTTCCAGGAGTCTATCCAGGCCGAACTCCAGCAGCAACAGCAGCAGCTGATGGCTCCCATCTACAAGAAGGCCTCCGATACCGTCAACGCCATTGCCAAGGAAGCCGGTTATATCTTTGTGTTCGAAGTATCACAGCTCATCTATGTGGATGCTCAGCAGAGCACCGACATCACTCCCCAGGCAAGAGAAAAACTCGGAATCCCTGCTGACAGGACTCTCGAAAGCCTTCAGGCTGAACTTCAGGCCCAGGCTCAGAACTCAGCAATAGGAGCCCAGAATTAACATTCTAACTAAATACTATTCTTGATGCAACACACAGTTATCGATACCGATGACGTTGTAATCAGGTTTGCAGGAGACTCGGGTGACGGTATGCAACTCACCGGGTCTCTTTTTGCAGACATGTCAGCGGTTTTTGGAAACGGCCTTTCGACCTTTCCTGATTATCCTGCCGAAATCCGCGCACCTCACGGCACTGTTTCAGGAGTGTCCGGCTTTCAGGTTCACATCGCCTCTTGCGGGGTAAACACTCCCGGAGACTTCTGCGACCTTCTTGTCGCTATGAATCCCGCAGCCCTCAAGGCCAATGCCAAATGGTGCAAGCCTACGGCAATGATTCTTGTCGATGAGGATGCCTTCGACGAGGCGGGTCTCAAGAGAGCCGGTTTTACAAGCGATAATCCTTTCACTGAACTTCGTGTCGAAGACAGGACCATCATCGTAGCTCCCATCACCACCCTTACCAAAGAGAGTCTCAAGGACAGCGGTATGGACCAGAAAGCTATACTCAAGTGCAAGAATATGTTCACCCTGGGTATGGCGTGCTTCATCTATAGCCGTCCACTCGAGTATATCTTCTCATATCTTGAGAAGAAGTTCTCGCGCAAGCATCCCGAGATGATTGCTCCCAACCGCAAGGTCCTCAGCGACGGCTTCAACTATGCCTCCAACATCCAGGCGGTCCCGAATACCTTTGCAGTGCGCCCCGACCCTCACAAGAAGCCGGGTCTGTACCGAAATATCAACGGCAATCAGGCCACAGCCTGGGGCCTTCTGGCAGCATCCGAGAAGTCCGCTCTTCCGCTGTTCTGCGGCTCATACCCCATAACTCCCGCCACGGGCATACTCGAGGAACTTGCCCTCCACAAGAGTCTTGGTTGCAAGACCCTGCAGGCCGAAGATGAGATTTCGGGAATATGCACTGCGATAGGTGCGTCGTATGCCGGCAATCTTGCCGTCACCACCACCTCCGGCCCCGGCCTTTCTCTCAAGTCTGAGGCTCTCGGGCTTGCAGTGATGACCGAACTGCCCCTTGTCGTGGTAGATGTCCAGAGAGCCGGCCCTTCGACCGGAATCCCCACCAAGACTGAGCAGACCGACCTAGCCCAGGCCCTGTACGGGCGCAACGGCGAGTGCCCCATACCTGTAATCGCTGCTCATTCCCCAGCTCACTGTTTCGATGCCGCTTTCGATGCCGCGAGAATCGCCCTTGAGCATATGACTCCCGTTATTCTGCTGACCGAAGGCTTCATTGCCAACGGCTCTGAGCCCTGGAGAATCCCCTCGATGGCTGACTATCCCGAGATCAAGCCTCCCTTTGTCAGCGGCGAGTTGAACGGGGAAGAAAAGTTCAAACCCTTCGAGCGCAATCCCGAGACACTTGCCCGTCGCTGGGCCGTGCCGGGAATGAAGGGCTACGAGCATAGGGTAGGAGGACTTGAAAAGAACCACGACGGAGTACTCTCCTCAGACCCTGTGAATCATGCCCTTATGGTTGCAGAGCGTGCCGCAAAGGTCGCAGCGATTGCCTCTTCGATTCCTGAAATCAAGGTCGATGGACCGTCGTCCGGTAAGCTCCTGGTCGTTGGCTGGGGAGGAACGTACGGCCACCTCCAGGCTGCTGTCGATGTACTCAGAAACTCCGGAGAAGAAGTCTCGCTTGCTCATTTCGACTACATCAATCCCTTGCCGAAGGGCACAGAAGAGTTGTTCGCGGGCTTCGAAAGAATCCTTGTCTGCGAACTCAACAGCGGACAGTTCGCCGCTTATCTTCGCGACGTGCTTCCCGAACACGAATATGTCAAGTTCAACAAGGTCCAAGGTCAGCCTTTCCTCGTAAGCGAGCTGGTCGAGGCCATCAGAATGTATAACAAATAGGCTATGTCAACATTGACTTTCAAAGATTTCAAGAGTGACCAGGAAGTCCGCTGGTGCCCCGGTTGTGGCGACCATGCCGTTCTGGCTGCTCTTCAGAGGGCATTGCCTGAAGTAAGCGATGCTCTCGGATACGCCAAAGAGCGTTATGTCGTGGTTTCCGGAATAGGATGCTCGTCGCGTCTTCCTTATTATATGGATACATACGGATTCCACAGCATTCACGGCAGGGCCACGGCCATCGCTACCGGAATAAAGGTTGCGAATCCCGACCTGGCCGTCTGGCAGGCCTGTGGCGACGGTGATGCTCTTGCCATCGGTGGCAACCATTTCATCCACGCCATACGCAGGAATGTCGATATCAACATCATCCTGTTCAACAACCGCATCTACGGCCTTACCAAGGGGCAGTATTCACCTACCTCACGCTTCGGAGCCATCACCAAGACTTCTCCTTATGGAACGGTGGAACAGCCCTTTAACCCCGGTTCGCTCGTGCTCGGTGCAAAGGGTACCTTCTTTGCCAGGTCTCTTGATGTCGAACTCAAGCTCAATCAGGAGATTTTCAAGGCTGCCGCCCTTCACGACGGATGCTCGGTATGTGAGATGCTCACTAACTGCGTCATCTTTAACGACGGAACCCATAAGGATATCTCCGACCCTTCCGTCAAGGCAGATCGTACGATAGTCCTTCGTCAGGGCGAGAGAATGATATTCGGCTCCGCGCGCGACAAAGGCCTTGTCTATGACGGCTCGCACTTAAAAGTTGTTACCATAGGACAGAACGGAGTCAGCGAAGAAGATATTCTGATTCACGATGCCCATTCCGACAATATTGCCCTGCATCTGGCCCTGGCCGATATGAAAGGCCCCGATTTCCCTGTCGCCCTCGGCGTAATCAGGGATGTGAGCGAGCCTACCTATGACAAAGGTGTCCGCGACCAGCTTGAGTCCGTCTCTAAAAAGAGTTCGATACATTGTGTTGACGATCTTCTCAGAAGTGGAAGTACTTGGGAGGTAAAGTAATGAAAACAAATGAAATAATGGCCCGTCTGCAGGCCAAATATCCTGGAGAGAGTGAGTATCTGCAGGCCGTAAGAGAGGTTTTGGAGTCTGTCGAAGACACCTATAACCAGCACCCCGAATTCGAGCAGGCAAAGATTGTTGAAAGAATGGTCGAGCCTGACCGTATGTTCACTTTCCGTGTTACCTGGGTGGATGACAATGGCGTTGTCCGTACTAATACAGGCTATAGGGTACAGTTCAACAGTGCCATAGGACCCTACAAGGGAGGACTGCGTTTTCATAGGGCAGTCACCCCTTCCATGCTCAAGTTCCTCGGATTTGAGCAGACCTTCAAGAATGCCCTTACGACCCTTCCAATGGGAGGTGCAAAGGGGGGCTCCGACTTCGACCCCGTGGGGAAGAGCAACGAGGAGATTATGCGCTTCTGCCAGGCATTCATGTACGAGCTGTGGCAGTGCATAGGCCCCGACCAGGATATCCCCGCCGGGGATGTAGGCGTAGGAAGCCGTGAGATTGGCTATCTGTATGGAATGTACAAGAAACTTGCACGCCAGTACAATACAGGTGTCCTCACCGGTAAGGGCTCAACCTGGGGAGGGAGCATTCTTCGCCCCGAGGCTACAGGCTACGGTGCCCTGTACTTCACCCAGAACCTCCTGCACAAGGCCGGAAAGGACATCAAAGGCTGCCGCGTGGCCATCAGCGGATTCGGCAATGTGGCCTGGGGCGCCAGCAAGAAGGCTGTCGAACTGGGAGCTGTCGTAGTCGCCATTTCTGGCCCTGACGGAGTCTGTGAGATTCCCGACGGTATCACCCCCGAGATGATTGACTATATGCTCGAGATGCGGGCTTCGAACAGGAACCGTGTCGAAGATATGGCCATACGTTTCCCCGACCGAGCTTTCTTTACTCCCGGAAAGAAGGCCTGGAGCGTGAAGTGCGACATCGCCCTGCCCTGCGCCTTCCAGAACGAACTCTCCGAGGAGGATGCAATGCAACTCAAGCAGAACGGCTGCTGGTGTTGCTGCGAGGTCTCGAATATGGGATGCCAGCCCGGAGCCATCCATTATTTCCAGCATAACGGAGTGCTCTTTGCTCCCGGCAAGGCTGTCAATGCGGGAGGCGTTGCCACTTCGGGTCTCGAGATGACCCAGAATGCCTCACACATCAGCTGGAGCGGGCGCGAGGTTGACGAAAAACTGCACTACATTATGGACTCCATACACAAAGCCTGCGTCAAGTACGGAACCCAGGCGGACGGCAGTATCGACTACGTCAAGGGTGCGAACATCGCAGGCTTTATGAAAGTTGCCCAGGCTATGCTTGAGCAAGGTATCGTATAGACTCAGAATGTGAATTTCAGAAGGCCCTGTACGCGGCAGTTTGTAACCGTGTGCAGGCCTTTTTCGTATAGACCGGTCTTGAGGTTTATTCCTTCGGTTGTGTCACCGTAGCAGGCCGACGTGAGTTCGCACTCGATTCCGAGGGCAAGTTTGCCGAAATTCTTGATGACGGTGGGAGTGAGCCTCCACATAGAGTTCAGGCGACCGTCGGTATAGTTGTTCTTGCTGAACCAGTATCCCATGGGAGAGCCCAATGAGCCTTTTTCTGCAAGGGCTTCGGTCGTTCCAAAGTTTTTGCAGTAGCCTCCGAAGAGGATGTACTGCCAGCTGTTTTTCGCATACTGGAGCGATACCCAGCTTGACGAGTTCACGCTGGGGGTGTACTTGTAACTCCCGTCTTTCAGTACTTCAGATACCCCGTATCCTCCGTTAAGGCAGAGATGTTCGCCGGCCTGTGCAAGTATGGTCTTGAATTTGGCAGTGAATCCTCCCTGCTTGTACTGGCCATAGAAGAAGGGACTGACAGTGGTGAGCCTCTCGTGGAAGATCTGCTTGCCGTCGGTGTATCTGGGAACTATGCTCAGAAGGTCCGCACCTACGCGCAGAAGCAATCCTCCGTTACTGTAGTTGAGCCCGGCATAGAACTCGTAACCTCCGTTCCTCATATACACGGCCGAAGCGCCGTAGGGACCGGTCGAAAGGTACTGCATCTGCCAGATGGTGGCGGCAGTTACGCTAAGGCTCTTGCCGGTCTTGTACTCCACGCTGACCTGGGGGGTGCGGCTGAAAGGTCCGAAGGGAGCTCCGGTGTTCAGCGAGAAGATGTCGGGCATATCGGCGGCCATAGGGTGCCACGCCTGTCCTGCCTTTATGTTCCAGATGCCGTTGCTCAGGGTGGCATAAGCCTGACGCAGACGCATCAGTGCCGTTCCGCTGACGGCTGCTCCCGAAGGTTCTCCGGTAGTCTTTGAAAGCCCGTTGTAGAAGTCGGCCTCGATCTTGGCTCCCATCTTCCAACCCTTGAACTCATATCCTGACACATCCACCCCGAGACGCGAGGTGAGGGCGGCAAAACGATAGTTCCCGTGGGCATTTATGTCCTCCTTGCCGTCGGCGGTCTCAAGGATGTCCTTCGGGGTATAGTAGAAGAACTCTTCACAACCCGACACGCTCTCACGGGTGTCGTAGGCATAGTAGTTACGTATGAATCCGTAGAGTTTTATCTGGGTTTTGTTCTCCTGTGCGGAGAGGGTCGCGGCAGAAATCAGTGCCGCAGCGGCAAATGCTGTGATTCTTTTCATTATGCAGCGGTTTATGCAGCAGTGAAGGGGAATATCTTGGTAAGGAGGAAGTATCCGAGCACGAATCCTATGACTCCGATTATGATTCCAATCTTTGCCATCTGAGATGTCTTGACGAGTCCTGTGGATGCTGCAATGGCATTAGGAGGGGTCGATATGGGGAAGAGCATAGCCAGGGATGCGCACATCGCAATGAAAGGAATCATGGCATACATACCGCCGATGGCCACGAACTGGGCATTGTTGGCGGCTGAGGGGTCTGCCATAGCGGTACCTACGACCACGAGAATCGGAACCAGCAGAGCTGCAGTGGCAGAGTTGCTGATGAAGTTCGACAGGAAGTAGCACACGAGTCCGGCAATGATGAGCACCAGGACAACGTTCATTGCGCTGAACGGAATAGCATTGATGAGCACGGCGGCCAGCCCGGTCTTGTTAAGTCCGGTTCCAAGGGCGAATCCTCCGGCTACGAGCCACAGGACACTCCAGTTGATTTCCTTGATGTCATCCTTGGTGAATACCCCGGTGCAGGTATAAACTGCAAGCGGGATAAGGGCTACGATATTGGAGTTGATTCCGGTAAGCGACTCGCTGACCCACAGGAGAATGGTTACGAAGAAGGTAATCCAGGCAACATAGTCTTTCCAGGTATTCTTATGCTCCTTGACGTTGATTTTCAGATCGATGGTCTTGCTCTTGAAGGGGAACAGAACCTGCAGCAGTATCCACGCAAGGAATATCATCACCAGCACGAAGGGAATCATCCTCGCCATCCAGGGGCCGAAGCCTACCGCATAGCCGGCATTCTCGAGGGCTCCTACCGCAATCGCGTTCGGGGGAGTGCCGATGGGAGTTCCTATGCCTCCGAGGTTGGCCGATACAGGAATTGCCAGGGCAAGTCCTATCTTTCCGGGTTCATCGTCGGGGAGAGATTTCAGAACAGGTGCGAGGAATGCGAGCATCATTGCGGCGGTGGCAGTGTTGCTCATAAACATCGAGAATACCGCAATCACAACCAGGAATCCGAGCAGGACCATCTTGGGGTTCTTGCCGAAGATGCCCAGAAGGGCCTTTGCCATAGCGGCATCCATTCCGTATTTCGAAGCGACTATTGCCAGTACGAATCCGCCGAGGAAAAGCATAACCACGGGGTCGGCAAAGGCGGCCATAATGCTCTTGTAGTCAACAAGAGTTCCGCACTCAGGCTTGCAGAGGAACGACAGTCCCTTGGTGGATACGGACAACAGCATTACCACTATTACAATCAGAGAAGTGGTCCAGTTGGGTATGATCTCGAACATCCACATCAGGGCTGCGAATACGAAAATTGCAATCATTCGCTGCTGGATGGGGGTCATTGCCTCAATGCCGAAGAAAGATGTGGGCACTGCCCAAAGGAAGATTGTCACTATCAGTACAATCGGTAACAGAACACAGTACTTGACTGAGAATTTGCTTGCAGACATGGTTGTAGTTTCTATATCTTCTTATGTTGCATCCTGCAAAGATAGCCATACTTTTTCGTTATCCCGACTTTTATTTTTATTATTGCACAGTTTTTGCGGCTTTAGTCCGCTTCACAATCTGAAATACAAATGGCAAATAGATCCACAATCCGCAGCAACTGGCCAAAGTATGTTCTTCAGTGGGGAGTACTTGCGGCCCTCGTTTTCTTTCTCAGCGGGCTTGCTTCGAAGCTTTTCCCCAATATGTCGCCCGTCAATCCCGAGGCTTATTGCCCCTTCGGCGGTCTTGAGGCCCTGGTAACTTATCTCCAGAGGGCAACCCTGCCCTGCTCGATGACGAGTATGCAGATACTGATGGGTATCCTGCTTGCTGCCACAGCTATTCTGCTGAGCAAACTCTTCTGTGCTTTCCTCTGCCCCATAGGTTCTGTCGAGGATTTGCTTATCAAGTTCCGCCAGGCACTCGGAATCAATGCTTTGGAGATTCGCTCGGGCAGCATAGCCGACAAGATTCTGCGCGCCGTCAAGTACGGGCTGCTTTTCTGGATTGTCTATATGACAGTAACGAGCAGCGAACTTTTCTGCAAGAACATAGATCCTTATTACGCCGTAGCTACCGGATTCAAGGGCGAGATTACCCTGTGGATGAGCATTGTCTCCATTTCTGTCGTGATCCTGCTCGGCTTTGTCGTCAAGCGCTTCTGGTGCAAGTATGTATGTCCTCTTGGGGCCGTGTCGAATACCCTTAAGTTCTGGGTATGGCTTCTTGTTCTCGTGCTGGGATGGTGGGGCCTGAGTCTTCTCGGAATCAGCATCAGCTGGGTATGGCTGCTCGGAGCATTCTGCCTGCTGGGGTATCTCCTCGAAATATTCTGCGGCAAGCCCCGTCTCCATCTCCTTCAGGTGCGTATCGACCAGGACCTCTGCTCGCGGAAGTGCTACTCCTGCCAGAAGAACTGCCCCTATTCCATTGATGTACCTTCTTTCGGAACCGGAGTCACTTCGGTTGACTGTACCCTTTGCGGAGAATGCGTAACCTCCTGTCCCGGAAGGGCCCTAAGCATAGGTCTTCCCGTTGGAGCAGCGTCTGCATCGCGTTCGAAGGTCCGTGCCTCGAAGTTCATCGCACCGGCTATTACCCTCATTGTGCTTGCCCTGGCTTTCATTTTCGGAAACAGATTCGAGATTCCCACAGTCTCCGAGTCCTGGGGGATAGAGAACGGAATGGAAATCAGCACCTTCAAGGTCGATGGTATGATGTCCATCAAGTGCTACGGCTCGGCTGTTACCTTCAAGAACCGAATGGAGAAGGTGCCCGGAGTCCACGGGGTCAAGGCCTTTGTCGGAAGCCACAGTGTGGTCATCTCCTATGATCCTGCCGTGGTTGACGAGGAAACTATAAAACGTGAGATGTTCGTGCCTGCCCATATCAAGGTTCAGACACTTGACCCTGCCAGCGTTTCGCAGCTGAAAGTTGTTACCCTCGGGGTTGATAAGATGTTCGACAGGTTAGACCTGAATTATCTTGCTCTCCAGTTCCGTGGCGAGAACAAGGGTATCTACGAGATAGAATCCGAGTACGGTTGTCCTGTCCTTGTAAGAGTCTATATGGACCCTTCTGCCGAACTTGACGAGGCCTTCTTTAAGGAGGTCGTAAACCGCAAGACCCTGGTGATGACATTCTCAAACGGCACAAGCCGCGAATTCCCCACAGGATTCAAGTTTGTCAGTATGGACAAGACTCCAATCTTTATCTCCACTGATGACTTCCTTCTCAGGATGGGCTATCGGTAAATACAAAAAAAGAGGCCGACTGGTATAGTCGACCACCTCTTTCTGTCGAGAAGAGGCGACTCGAACGCCCGACCCCCACGTCCCGAACGTGGTGCGCTAGCCAACTGCGCTACTTCTCGGATTCGTCGCCTTTCTGGACGCTATATTTCAATTAAGCAAGCTTGTTGATATAGACCTGAAGACCGCTCTTGAGGTTGGAGGCCTTGTTCTTGTGGATGAGGCCGCTCTTTGCGAGCTTGTCAATCATAGAGAACACCTTGGGTGCTGACTCTTCTGCTGCTTTCTTGTCCTTTGTGTTGCGGAGGTCGCGGATAGCGTTCCTCGTTGTCTTTGCATAGTACCTGTTGTGCAGTCTGCGGGCTTCGCTCTTGCGATTCGCCTTCTCTGCGGATGCGTTATTTGCCATTGTTTCTATTTTTTAATATTCGGTAGTGGGTAGGAGAATCGAACTCCTATTGCAGGAATGAAAATCCTGAGTACTAGCCGTTATACGAACCCACCAGACTTGTCAAATGTCCGCTCACCGCGGATTTTGGGACTGCAAAGATACTAATTATTCTCAAACTCCCAAAATATTTTTCAATCATTCCACTCCCAAGAGTAGAGAATTGATTCAACCTGCCTCAAATACTGGCGTTTGTCATAGCGCGGCGCATACACAAAAGCCTCGGTGACGATGATTTTCTTTCCGTCTCTGCTATAGAAGGAATGCGACACGAAAGGCCCTCCCATATAGTCGTTCTGCACCTCCCAGAGCCCTCTCACCTGGGTAAAATGCCGCCCCTGATAGCGGAGATGCTCTATCGTTGGAGTCCAGAAATCGCTTGTAGTCATCCATGTGTTTTCGAACATTCCAGGTACATTGGCCTTCATCACCTCGTTCCTTTTATTGATAATCTTCTCAAGGGTAAAGTCGTCATTGCCTTCTGCGGGATAACTGTAAATCAGAACGCCCTGGGTGGAATACTGCTTCTCGTCGTCTATCCAGATGAAGTCAGCGGTCTTCTTTTTCAGATGATAACCCATAGGAAAGTGGGGTGAACCTCCGAACACAGACTTTACCTCTTTTGCCAGCGAACGCTCCTCGTAAAGGATGGAGTTGTTGATGACCCTGTCCCTCTCGGCCTGCTCGATGAATCCGACTATTGTCTTGCCCTCCTTTTCAAGAAGAGATGCTGCTTCGCCAGAGTTCCGGGCACTCACCTGGATTACGCACTGAGGAGTGGACCATACATCCTTGCGGTAGGTCACCGTGTTCTTTTCGACTGAACTGCCAATCTCAAAATAAACTATGTTGCGGTGAATCTTGAAGATGTCCGTAAAACTGCCTGTAGGAACATTGGCAAGAGTGTACAGGGGTTCAGACTGAGGCAGGAACTGGCATTCGGCTGCAAGCAGACCCCGTACCGCGCTCCCGGCGGCACCTTCCCAGTTGTCCTTGTCCATAACCACTATTACTTCACCGGCCTTTCCGCTGACATTGGGCAGGAGCACCTTGCCCGAATGTCTGCAGGAAGTGCCCGCGAGGACTGCCGCAGCAAGCACGCAAGCTCTGAATGTGACTTTGAGTATATCCATACGATTCTAATGTATCAGTCTTCCTATGTCGTTTCCGAAGGCGAGTATCATCAGTGCCATCAGCAGCACCATACCAATCATCTGGGCAATGCTGAGGAAGCGCACCGAAGGCTTGCGCCCCGTAATCATTTCGTATATTGTAAACAGGATGTGGCCTCCGTCAAGTCCGGGGATGGGAATGAGATTCATCACCGCCAGCATTATCGACAGGAGGGCGAGGATGCTCAAGAACTGGTACCAGTCCCAGCTTGAAGGGAAAATCTGCCCTATCGCCACAAAACTGCCCACGGACTTGTAAGCCCCGGTCGAGGGCTTCACGAGCAGCCTCAGGTCTTTGAGGTATCCCCCTATTGTGTCCATAGCCATTCTCCATCCGGCCGGGATAGCTTCAAAGAAGCTGTATTGCCTGCGGCTGATCTTAGGTGGAGCCATATAAACTCCAATCCTTCCGGCGGTATCCACCTGAACGGGAATCTTGAGGGTGTCCGCACAGCGTACCACCGTGGCGATGGCCTCCTGCCCGGCCAGTTTACCGAGAATCTCCCGCGAATCCTGGAGATACTCTACTGGGGAGTCCCCGAGTGCGACTATCCTGTCGGAACGCCTGAGACCGCTGCCGGCATTGGGTCCGTCCTGTACGAGGGAATCTACCACGAAGGGGATGGCCAGGTCGAACATCAGAGGCGAGGAAAGAACCTCACCGATCATAGCCTGGTCTATGTAGATGTCAACTGTGTCAGTCCCGCGCAGGACCACTGCCTTATGTACGTTCCTGCGGGCGAGGTCGGCCTGGAGCATTCCGAATTTCTCGGGAACATAGTCGTCGAAACTCAGAATCCTGTCGCCGTTGCGGAAGCCCATCTCACTGGCCAGTTTGTTGACATACACGGCGTTGCCCTCATTGCTGATATATGTCTCGCCCCAGATTCCTGCGATAGTGCAGTAAATCAGAATTGCGAAAATGAAGTTATAAAGAACTCCTCCGGCCATCACTAGCAGTCGCTGCCAGGCCGGCTTGCTGCGGAATTCCCAGCTCTGCGGCTCCTGTTTCAGCGAATCCAGATCCATAGACTCGTCCACCATTCCGGCAATCTTGCAATAGCCTCCCAGAGGGAGCCAGCCTATTCCGTATTCGGTTTCCCCTATGCGGAAGCGCAGCAGGGCCTTGCCTCCAATGTCAAAGAAGAGATAGAACTTTTCGACCCTTGCTCCGAATATCTTGGCAAAGGTGAAATGTCCCAGTTCGTGAAGGATGATAAGTATAGACAGGGCCAGGACAACCTGGAGAATCTTGATGAGAACAATCATTTGGTGCTGATGATTTCACGGGCCCGTATGGTGGCAATCTCGTGTGTGTTGAAGATGTCTTCTTCGCCCGGCTCCGGTACAAAAACCAGGCCGTCCAGCACAGAAGAGAGAATCTCTGGAATGTCGTAAAAGCCAATCTTTCCGTTCAGGAAGGCTGCGACGGCTTCCTCGTTGGCTGCATTGAGCCCGCAGGGGACATTCCCGCCCCGGCGAATGGCATCGTAGGCGAGCGAAAGGCAGGGGAAACGCTCGAGGTCTGGCTTTGAGAAACTCAGGCTGCCCAGCTGGGCAAAATCCAGTTTCCTGTTGCCTACGGGAAGTCGCTGGGGGAAGGCGAGGGCCAGAGCAATAGGCTCTCTCATATCGGGATGCCCAAGCTGGGCCATCACCGCCCCGTCGGCAAATTCGACCATTGAATGAACTATTGATTCGGGGTGAACCACTACCTCAATCTTTTCGGCAGGAACGTCGAACAGGTGGCAGGCCTCAATCACCTCGAAGCCCTTGTTCATCATTGTGGCTGAATCGATTGTGATTTTGGCGCCCATATTCCAGTTGGGATGCTTGAGGGCATCGGCGCAGGTGGCCGAGGCTATCCTTTCCCTGCTCCAGGTGCGGAAGGGCCCGCCGGAGGCAGTGAGATGAATCTTCTCTATGGGATTGTCGCAGGCTCCCAGAAGGCACTGGAAGATGGCCGAATGCTCGGAATCGACGGGAATGATCGGGGCGCCGTTTTCACGCGCGAGCCTCATCACCAGAGGTCCGGCGGCAACTAAGGTCTCCTTGTTGGCAAGAGCGATAATTTTTCCGGCCTGGACGGCTGCGAGAGTGGGCTTGAGCCCGCTGAAGCCGACCATCGCGGCAACTACTATGTCAACGTCTTCGGCGCTGGCGAGCGCACAGAGGCTATCTACCCCGGCAAATACCTTAACCGGCTCGTCTGCAAGAGCGTCGGCCACCTTGCGGTAATGCGCTTCGTTGCAGATGACCACGTTGTTGACCTGGAATTCCCTTGCCTGCTCTATCAGAAGGTCTGCGCTGTTGTTCGCAGAAATCAGTTCAATCTCAAATAAGTCAGGATGTCTGCGGACTACATCGAGAGTCTGTGTGCCAATCGACCCGGTTGACCCCAGTACGGCGATTCTTCTCTTTGCTGTCATATTCAGAAATTGATGAATTTGGCCGGATCTACTGCTTCGCCCTTGTACCAGATTTCCAGATGGAGATGGGCTCCGGTGCTCGTGGTCCCGCTGGACCCTACCAGGGCTATAGTTTCACCTGCGGCTATCTTTTCTCCGGCCGAGCGCAACAGCTTGCGGTTGTGCTTGTAGATAGATACGATGTCGGACTCGTGCTGCACGGCGATACAATATCCGGTGGCATCGTCCCAGCCCGCCCATATGACGGTCCCGTCAAGAATGCTGGATATTACCGATCCCTGGGGGGCCGAGATGTCAATGGCAGGATGCAGGGTGCGGTCGAATCCCTGCGAAACCACACCCTTCAGGGGTACGAAGAAGTGCTTGCCCTCGATTGGGAGGTTTCTGCGGGCCCTGTCCGATACTCCGAACTGCTCCTCGGCGGCAACCTGGGCGCGGAGGAGGGAGTCCCTGACCTTGAGTTCTTCGGCCGACTTTGCCCTGAGGTAACGGGTTGTATTGCCTTTGACGAGGCTGTCGATTGAGAGGGTCTCCTCGCCGGCGAGCACTCTCGAGAGATTGTCGGAGTAGAGTTGCCAGCGGGTAATCACGCTTTCGAGCGAGTCTATTCTGATAGCATTGCTGATTGCCGTGCGCTTGGAATACTCGTCGGGATATCCAGGGATAGTGGTGCGCAGGGGAGTGAAGGCCATAATGAGGTAGAAGCTTCCGAACAGCACTACCGCAGCAGTGATAATTCCCACAATGGCAACCGCTTTCGTGAACCGGAAAGCTCGCAGCCTCTTGTGGGTCTGGTCCTCTATCAGGGTAATCCTGTAAGCTTTGTTCCAGTCAGCTTTATTTTGTGTTCCCATACTTTTGTCTTAAATTTGCACACTTATGGACAGAATTATAGGGATTGACTATGGCAAGGTGCGTACAGGTGTCGCGGTGAGCGACCCCCTCCGCATTTTTGCTTCTGCCCTGGAGACGGTGCCAACTGCAAAGATAATAGAATATCTCCAAAAATACGCTTTGCACGAAACTCCCGTGCGCTTCGTGGTGGGATGGCCCACCAATACCGACGGGAGGCCTTCGGAATCAGCCCCCGGAGTGCAGTCTCTGGTAGCAAGGCTCAAAGAGGCTTTCCCTTCTGTTCCGGTAACTCTCGAAGACGAGAGGTTTACCACGGTACTCGCCCACAGGGCAATGATCGACGGCGGAATGAAGAAGTCGCAGCGGCGCGACAAGTCCTCAGTTGACCGCATCAGCGCGGCGATTATTCTTCAGAGCTGGCTCGACCGGCAGAATAAAAACATTGAACAGAAATGATCAGACCAATCTACCTTTACGGTTCGGAGGTGCTTCGCCAGAAGGCGGCTCCTGCCGACCTTTCCGACAGGGAACACATAACTGAACTTGTCCGTGACCTCTGGGATACCCTCGCCAAGGCAGACGGATGCGGGCTTGCTGCTCCCCAGATAGGAGTCAGCGAGCGTGTGCTGGTAGTTGACGGACGCGGGCTCGAGGATGTCTATGACTACCTCAAAGACTTTACGCGTGTAATGATCAACCCCACCGTCCTCGAAGCCTCGGAGCAGACCTGCGAGTATTCCGAAGGCTGCCTCAGCGTTCCCGGAATTTACTCCGACGTTGTGCGCCCCAGCCGCATAACTGTCGAATACTGGGACGAAAACTTGGAAAGAAAGGTTGAAGAATTCGACAAATTTGCCTGCCGTATGGTTCAGCACGAGATGTCGCATCTCGACGGAGTGCTTTTTACAGACCTGGTAGCCCCTATCCGAAAGAAGATACTCGGACGCAAACTCCAGAATATCTCAAGGGGCAAGGTGGGTACTTCATACAACTCAAAAATCAAATAAATATGGGAGCTTTTCACGCTTATGATATCCGCGGCATTTATAATGTCGATTTTGACCGCGAGACTGCCTACAAGGTAGGTTATTTCATTCCTGGACTTCTTGCAGCCGACAAGGTGCTCGTCGGAAGAGACTGCCGTGTATCTTCGCAGGAAATCCGTGACGCACTCGTTGAGGGAATTACCGACGCAGGGGCAGATGTCTTTGACATTGGCCTGAGCAGCACGCCAATGGTGTACTTCGGAACCGCCAACTACGGTTTCAAGGCCTCGGTCCAGATTACCGCTTCGCACAACGCTCCCGAATACAACGGGATGAAGGTATCCCGAGAGAACGCCCTTCCAGTTGGTCTCGATACCGGTCTGGGGCAGATCAAGGCATGGATAGAAGAGGGACACCCCACTCCGGCTGCCCCTCGCAAGGGAGAGGTTCATCCTTTCGACATTCACGACGACTACATCTCTTTTATGTCGAAGTTCAAGGCCGACCTTTCTGACCTTAACATCGCTTTCGATCTTTCCAACGGAATGGCCTGCCTCTTTGCACACGAGGTCTTCGGCGACCAGCCTTCATACATCTTTGACACCATCGACGGACGTTTTCCCAACCACGACCCCAACCCCCTCGTGCCCAAGAATGTGGAGCCCCTCAAGGAGCTGGTCCGCTCCAAGGGTGCCGACGTGGGAGTTATCTACGACGGCGATGCCGACAGGGTAATGTTCGTTGACGAGCAGTCGCGCTTCGTTGCTCCCGACCTTGTGATAGCCTTGATGGCCAAGTATTTCGTCGATGAGAGGGGAGAGCGCAATCCTCGTGTCCTCCAGGAGATACGTTCCTCCAAGGCTGTGGCCGAGTACCTTGCACCCTACGGTGCCGAGGTTCATACCTGGAGGGTTGGCCGTGCCTTCGCCGCCCCCAAACTCCGTGAGATTGACGGTCTCTGGGGAGGAGAACTCGCAGGGCACTACTACTTCAAGGACTTTTTCTATTCCGACAGCGGACTCCTTTCATCTCTCATCGTTCTCCGTATAGTCGCTGCCCTCAAGAAGGAGGGTTCCAGCTTCGGAAAGGCAATCGACGCGATATCCTCTTACTGCAATTCCGGCGAAATCAATTTCCGTGTCGAGGACAAACCTGCGGCGATGGAGGCTGTGAAGGCTCATTTCAGTGCCCAGGCCACTCCCGAGGCGGTAATGGATTTCGACGGCTACAGGCTTGAGTTCTCCGACTGGTGGTTCAACATAAGGCCTTCTAATACCGAGCCTTACCTCAGGTTCATCTGCGAGGCCAGAGACCCTGAGATGCTCCGGCAGAAGATAAACGAAACCACTGAGCTCCTGGAGGACAAGTTCGGAGCCGTACGCGCATAGATGGTACGGCTCATTGTTGCGGCGCTGCTTCTTGCACTGCCCCCTCAGACCGCAGAAACACGGCCTGAGCATCCCCGGCTCGAACTAAAACGGGCTGAGCTGATAGTTCCCCGGCCCTGGAAGAAGCCCGTGAAGTCCCTTGTTCCCGGAGAGCGCCCTCTTTCCGTAGATACCCTTGACACTTCCGACAAGAGGGTCAAGCTCATCCTTCGCTCCGACCATACCTGGGAGTACATACGCGATTGCTCCGAATACGAGGATGACCCCGAATTCCGGGACCACTGGGATACAAAGTCCATCAATCCCTATCGCGTCTCTTTGTCTGAACTTCCCGCAAGAGTGACTCTGTATCTGGTCGATTCGGTGTCGAACTGGTGCTGCCCCAGACAGGTCAAGGTATATTCAAAATTCGGCAAGAGGAGGCATCGTATGCATATGGGGGTGGACCTCCCGCTTACCACCGGGACTCCTGTGTATGCAGCATTCGACGGTAGGGTAAGAGTGTCTCAGTATAGCCGAGGCTTTGGCAATGTGGTTATAATAAGGCATCTGAATGGCTTGGAGACCACCTACGGGCATCTTTCCCGAAGGGATGTCACGCCCGGAGACTGGGTCAGGGCAGGGGATGTCATAGGGCTCGGAGGCAGCACCGGGCGCTCTACCGGCCCACATCTGCATTTCGAGACCCGATACCGGGGCTATGCTTTCGACCCCCAGTGGATAATAGATTTCGAGAAAGGCGAGACCCGCAGTTCGGTTTTTGTCCTGAAGATGAAGTATCTGCTCCCCGGCTCCACCTACGTGAGCCAATCTCTTGAAGATGAGGATGAAATCTACCGGACAGAGGAGGAAGAGAGAGCCGAGGCTGAAAGGATAGCCAGGGAGTTGGCTTCCGCAAAATACCATAAGGTGGTTTCAGGGGACACTTTGCTCGGCCTTGCGGCAAAATATGGTACTACCGTGCCCAATATCTGTAAGTTGAACGGTATTTCACGGGATTCTGTGCTGCGAATAGGCCAGCGTCTGAGGGTACGCTGATTTTCGCTATTATCCTAAAAGATTTCGCAAAATGACAAACGTAACAGGTCAGCATTCGCTATTTTTGCAGTTGCTGACCATTTTAGCAGTACACTATAACCAAACAGGAATTATCTAATTCTGTATTATTTATGATAAAAGTATTCAGGCAGGCTATTCTTCCGGCTGCTCTATTGGCATTCCTTCTGACGGGATGTCTCGAAAGACAGTTCGCGGAGAGCGAAGCTCGATTGTCCGCCAATGTGGGTGAACTAGTAGTCCCGGCGGATATGTTTGAAGGACCGGGACTTGTTAAAGACACTCTGGTCCTCACTACCAACCGAAGTTGGAGTGCCTCTTTCACTGAAGAAGTGGATTGGGTCGTGCTCGGCAAGAACGAGAACCTCGACCTTTCGCATGTAAGTGAGGAAATCAGGATTCCTCTTAAGTTCAAGGACAACCCCTCGTCAGAGGACCGCACCGCGGTACTGCATTTCGTATCCGCCGAGGTGGAGAAGGATATCACTATCCGCCAGTTGGGCAAGGTCGCCCGCCTGGTCTTCTCCGGCGAACTCTCCGACGAACGTATCACCGAAGGCGAAAGAATGTATGAGAGCTCGGTCAGGTGCGAGCCTGACACTTGCGTAGTCTCGTTCAATGCCAACGGCAATTGGACAGCAAAGGTGCTGGACGGTGATGCCGAGGTGAATCTCAGCAAGACAAGCGGAACCGGAAACTCATCCATCAAGGTTCTATTTGGTGAGAATGAGGATTCCACCGTCGGCAAGTCTGCTGTAATAGTAATATCTTCCGAAGGTTGCGACGACATCCGCATTCGTATCAATCAGGCAGTCGGCACTCCTTATGTGAAGATTCTCTCGCACGACTTCCCCAATATCAACATTCCTTCAATCGGTGCCAGGGTTACTTTCCAGATCAAGAGCAACGTCGCCTGGACTATGAAGGTCAAGGACGGGGAGGAACTGTCCGCCAAGTTTGCGGTTCCGGTAATGGAGACCCAGGATGACGGTACAGAGACTCAGAAAGTTGATGACTATAATCGCAAGATGTTCACCTACGAGGATGAATATAATGCCAAGAAGGGTGAAACCTCGGTTGTCGCAGCCATTATGGGTAACTCCGATTTCGACAATGACAAGACCATTACCCTCCAGCTCACTGCCGAAGGCGCCGAGCCTGCCGAGGTAACCCTGACCGTTGACAAACT
>JAQXJU010000083.1 GCA_029009115.1 Bacteroidales bacterium
GGCCGATTTTTTCTTCGAGGGTCATACGCGACATCAGGGCATCGATGTCGCCAGATGTCTTTACTGAAGGCCCGCAAAGGGCAGCAGGGCTGATGATGCTCAGCGCTGCAAGGGTAATTATGAGTCTTTTCATCACGATAATGCTGATTCTATGCAAATATCGCAAATATCAGCGTGAGAAGCAAGCTCTGCCCTACTCTACCCCTGCAACAGAAATTGTCGCAACAAACAGAAGCGCTTCTCAATCCACCCGGATGTCGCGAACGCAGCGGGTGGTTACGGCCGTGGCATTGATATCCAGAGCAATCTGGGAAGTATAGGAGAAGCCGTACTTGTTTTCCGCACCAGATTTTGTCGCTCCTAGCGCACCGAAAGAATACTTCGTCCTTGTCATCGCATTATATCCGGAAATGAACGCAGAACCGTCATACAGATTATTGTACGCCATTATTGCGACCTCCCTCTGGTTGGGGGTACGGTAATCTTTCGGACAGTATGGATTCAATCTTCCCTCAGATATGGCCTGCGTAACAATGTCATTGAAAGGCTTGAACTTGACGTAATCCCCGTAAATTACCAGGTTCGGGGCCGTTTCAAATTTCTCATACAGATAATTCTCTTTGTCATTCTCGAAATGCAGGGGCAGTTCTATCGAGGAATAATCCCTGAGTGACCCCTTGTCGACGAAACTCAGGTCGTAGATTGTTCCGCCCGTGTCAGGATTAAGCCCTTTCTGGACATAGTCCTGGGGCATTTCTTCCAACGAATGACCCGCATCCATTCCGAGGTTGCGGATGCAGCGGACAGACATATTCTGATTGGAAGGATCATAACTTCCGACTCCCGCGCCAAGACCGCCTGTCGCAATACCTTCTTCAGCCCAGACAAGAACCTCAGCTCCCTTGGAATAAGTAGAAGACAACACGTGCTGCATCCAATTGTATGGATTTGAATCCGCCCTGTCCTCCGGGCTCCTGTTGTAGAGTCGGGAACTGGGAGTAATGACGCCTTCCCCGACATAGATTCCGATAAGCTGGCGGATGGAAGCGGTGTACCAGCGTATCTCGTCGCGGTCGATTACTCCGTTTCCATTGTTGTCCCTGTTGCGTGTCATACAGGAATAGCGGAGCTTGTCGTGAATTCCATCCTGGATCATCTGGGGAGTGTCGTTCTCGACCTCGATATCCATATAGTCATCCCACTTTTTTCCAGAGGTAAAAGTTGTACCCGTGCTGGTACACAATCCCCAGAGCTTGCAGGTATTGAGCATACCGTTGAAAAGGTCAGTATTCCCCGCAGAGGAAGCGTCACCCCATTCCCACATATCCGGGAATTCGTCCTTATGCTCGAGCCCCCAGCCGGTCGTCAGGGACGTCTTGGCAAGGTCATCGTTGAATATTGACTGGATACTGTGCTGCTGGATACTGATTACCGAGCCGGTAGAATAGGATTCGAGATCAGTGCTCGTGTAGGAGTCGCAGAGGATATGCATCGAACGGTCCGGCTTGTTGACGAACTTTTTCCACAGGTCAGGGCTCTTCATGCCCGTAAGCGGGTCGGCATCATAGTAATACTCGTCCACAAACACGGTGACGCAGATCTTCGGTCCTTCCGGATCTCCGGCTCCGCTGTCGAAATCCCCGGCATAGGTACCCGTGACGCCGTTCTGGTAGTCAACATACATCTTAGCCTGGTCCTTGATATATTTTACCAGGTCGATGATGTTCATCGTACCGTCATTGTGGTATCCGGCAAGTCCCGGGGTCCCGTCAGTTTCCGCGTTGTCCGTCTCGCTGCGATACACCTCGGAAGTGGCAAAAACCCTCTGGGTGTATTTGCGCCTCTGGCCCGAATAATAGGTCCCGTCGAGAGGGTCCCTTTTGTTGAGACGGAAATGCACCCACTGATAGTCAAGCCCTTCCGGAATATCAACCCCGTTCTCCTGGCGCGGGGTTCCGTCACAGAAAGGAGTCTTCACCTTCCAGGTCATTTTGTCCGCAGTACAGGTCAGTCCTCCACCGGCCCCTTCGGTATAGAAATTCTTTGCGTGGAAGGTCATTGTCTTCGAAACATAGTGTGCGTCACAAAGTGCAATCTCTTCCTTGGCGATGGTAACCAGCCCGGTTGCCCCCGGCTGATTCTCCACGCTCCCTCCCGGGTCCGTGCTGGATTCCACCTCAACCCTTATGTTGTTGACGGAATTGACTGTTATGGTATAGGTATAGCTGTGGTTGCGTTCCGTCATAAAGTTGTCGAAGGACGAATATTCGTCATCGTCATAATGCTCCCCGTCGGCATTATGGATTATGGAATTCCAGTTGCCGAGATGGATGAGATAGGTCACGTCAGCTCCGAGCACCTTACCCTTGTCATCGTCGGAGAGCTGCATATCCACACGCCCCTCGACAATAACGTAGGTAGAAAAATCGTTGGCGTTGACAAACTGCTTGACCTCCTTGGTCACATCCCTTCCCCGCTTGTCGACGTATTCCACGTGAACCTTGGAATTAAGTCCCGAGGCAGTCTTGACCTCGCGGCTGCGGTCGTTGTAACTCTTGAACTTCGAACCGCTTTCCGAGGAAGTGTGCTTGGGAGTCTGACGGTTTTCCATCATATAGAAGGAGAAGGACATATCCCCGGAGCTTTCGGACTCTTCGTAATTCACCCACTCCGTATCAAAGAAATATTTTGCAGCCTCGGCATACTCGGCTTCGGTCGAGATGCCGGGGGCAGCCATATACGAATCCTTTTCTGGATGTTCCACGACGAAGGAAGTCACCGGAACATTGACAACCTTCCACTGGATGGCCTTGAATCCGAGCTCGCGATCGGTGTCCTGCTTGATGACCTGGCCGTTTTCGTCGGGACGGCTTCCGGTCTTGAACTTGAACCTGATCTTGGCATCGAGGCGCTTGAGCTTGAGCTGGTACGCGGAATTCATATCCTTCTCGTCGTTGGTTACGGATATTCCACCCTGGACCCCGCACATCGGGAAATAGGCGTTGCGGTTGACTGTAAACTGGTTGAGCTGGAGTCTGAAATCGAGAAGGTCCTGCTCGCTGTTCACGCTCGAAGCAAGCAGGTCGGAAGAAATCTTCACCATATCCGCATTCAGATTGGTGATGAGATAGACCTTCAGGTCAGTTCCAATCGGGGCCTTCACCTTGAGGCAGCCCTGGCTGGGAGTCCCTTCGGTCGAGGAATTCGCCACATACCAGCTCTTGTCACGGGAAGAAGCCTTTACAGCATCCTCGGAATCGAGACGGTCTTCGCTCTGGAGCCAGTTTCCATAGACCTTGCGGCCGGAAGCGTCGAAGATAAAGACATACATATTGAGAATCTGGTTCTCGGATTCGTATCCGAGGGTGGAGCGGGTGCTGACCTCGACGGCATCCTTCGCACCGAATCCGAGGTACATCCATCCTTCACCCTCCCCGAGCACGCTCCGGGAGAACTGTTCCTTCACGCAGCCTGCGGCAAGAAGCAGACAGGCAAGCAAAAGTGCAATATATCTTCTCATCTCAATCAGTCAAAGGTTGTCTCATTGTTCACGTCCTTCCAGTCGGTAGTCTCGAAGTAGAGTACGCCGGAGGAAGGGTTGTAGTGGACGTTCACGACTATCTGCACGTCCTGGTTACGGTAGATATGCTCGAGCGGGACCGGGGTTCCGTATTTTCCGATATAGTGCAGGCTCGTAACGGTCTTGTCGAAATATTTTTTTGCAGCGTTCCCATGGTTGTCCTTGAGCTTCAGTTCGGTAACGGGGACAGGAACTTCAGTGGAAGTAACCTGATACAGATAAATGTTGCAGCTGGAATCTGATGAGGGGGTTATTACTGCGTTCCGGCCCGACGTAGTATTTATCAAAATTGATACTGAACCACTGGATAAGGAAAGTGTATAAGCAGTACATTTTTTATTATTATTTCTACCAGAGGATGTACCGTTATAGAACTTAAACCCGTTTTGGATAGTAACTGATTTCTTCTCTGAACTCATCGTCACCGTTTCGTCAGTGCCGACAATCAGATAGTTGCCTGTGCCGACATTAGATATATTCGCCGGACCTGTAGCCGAGAAAGTCCACAAAAACCTTTCCGGATTCGTTCCGCCAAGGATATCATCAGGATCTGTTGCAGAGGTCGCCTTAGGGGTCCCGCTTCCGTCATCGTAAAGAAAGAAGTTCCCGTTTGCAGACCTGATTAGATACTGGACCGTATTCGGCGTGATGCTGGTCTTCTGCCCCTCATTGGTATATACGGTTCTTGTCCCGCTCGCGCCCGTCTCCACCATCCCCATCTCTGCAGAAGAGATGCCGTCCGCAAAGAGACCTCCGGCCAGGGTGAAACCAAGGCTGACAGAGCCTTTGGGACCGGTCTCATACATATACTGGTCGATATAGGTATGGGTCTCGCCGTGCCTGATAACGATATCCGTAGTCTCGCCCAGGGCAGTCAGTTCGAGGGAATTGAATGGCCCAAGGACTGCCGACGACGGAATGCTGTAGTCGGAACGCGGGAAGAGATAGCCCGTCGAAGGGTTGCCGTCAGCGCTCAGTGCCACTTTCCGCAGCACCAGGGAGTTCTCGACCGTGTTGTTACGGACCGTGAGCCGGATTCTGGCACAGGTCCGCACGAGTTCGGCGGACAACTTGTTGGTTCCTGCACCGACCGAAACGTCCTCAACAAGAGTCAGGGGCATACCGGCGCTCTCGTCATAGGGAGGTTCATTGTTTACGACGGAAGCAAGAAGTTTGTCCGTGAAGTCCGAATCGATGCTCTTTCCCTTGGAATATCTGTCAAGCGGAAGGTCAGAAGGCAGGTTTGCTACGAAATAAAGCGTGTAGTTGCCCTTGTCCACCTGGGTAAAGAGTGCAGAGGCGGTTTTCCCGTCTGCAGCAATCGTGCAATACCCCGTCTTGTCGTCAATATACGCGTAGGTTGTGTCAAGATAGTCGGAAACGACTCCGCTGCCATTGACAAGCCATATATGGAGATTGTTCATCTTGTCCCCGTCCGCTGCGCCTCTGGTGAGTTTCGAACTGACGAGACCGATTTCTATGCTGCCCTTACCGGGAAGAGAATCGGGATTCTCCTTCTGGCAGGAAAGCAAGATGCCCACGGCCGATATGAAGAAAAGAATGTGTCGTCTCATATGATGTGGATATCTTCGTTGATTTCTACGCCCTCCCAGTCCTTGATGCTGATGAGGACATCTATCCTGGACTTGGGCGCCATAAGAAGGGTGTAAGTGTAGATGTGCCCGGGAAGCCACTCGGTGGTGGGCAGTTTAACGGTCTGGATAGTTTCTCCTCCTTTACTGGTCTTGAAAGACACGTAGGTGTCCCCCTTGCTGCCCGAGCAGGTCTGGGGAATCGTGAACACCATATTTTCGGTTCCGTCGAAAACCGGAGTGGCAGCTTCGGGATTGGAGGAAGTAACGTTCTGGGCAATGTTCTTGGAACCTTTCCACCTGTAATACAAAGTGCTGGGATCGAAGGTCTCGGCAATCCACTTGATGACTGCCGTATCATAATCCGCCACTCCGCCGGCATCGGTATCGTAGGTGTAAAGCATCGTACCGTTGGGAATCAGCCCGCTCAGGTAGAGTTCCGTAATCTGGTCGGCGCTGGAGTCATCGGTCAGCCCGACATTGATCCGAAGGCCGCTGAGGCAATGCTTGAAGTGCATCGGGACCCTCGTGGAGATTACGCTCTCGGTAGCACATCCCTCCCAGAAGGCGACCATCAGGTCCTCGTTTCCGTTTACGACCTTGTAATCGATGCTGATCAGGTCCACGTCGGAGGACGGCAGTACCGTGAATGCATTGCCGCTGTACGGATGATAGGCGCGGAACCGGTAGTAGTCGTTGAAGGACCAGTACGCCAGAGGGCTGTATTCCCAGCTCGTTCCGTTGTGGGCGACGCTGATGGCAGCGGAAGAGTTGAAGACGTTGGAGCCCTCGATTTTCTTCAGCCCCGGGGTGGAAGCATAGGTGCCATAGACCCCGAAAGGAGCGCTCTTCATTGATTCGGTAGTGGAGCTGACAACTCCTTCTCCGGTGCTGCGGCTCTGGACCTGCGCTTCCGACAGAGAGCCGAAGGAAATTGACGGCCGCTGCGGCTGCGGGACCTTCTCCTTCGAGCAGGAAAGAAGCGGCAGCAACGGAACCAACACCGTAACAAAGAACTTTACTATCAACTTCATACTACGAATTATCCTTTTCAATATCCAGGTCAAAACCTGAAGTGACGGTAATCAAATACTGGCTGACCTTCCCGGTGACAAGTTTCATCTGCATTTTCGCATCCGTCTGCATTCCTTCCACCGTCACCTCCCCGCTCTTATAATCAAACACTACTTTCACGCTTACCATCCCGCTCTGGGGTATCTGGTAAGTGCCTTCGCCGAGCACAGTCCTGTTCTCGTCCAGCTTTTCAGAACCGTCGAAAACCGTAACGACGCCATCCTGCTTTCCGCAGGTCCACGCGGCGGCAGGAATGCTGGAGAAACTGCCCTCGGTCCCGAGGCCTTCAATGATGATTTTCCGTACGGTCAGCGAAACCCCGTCCGCAATGCGGGCGCGGACAGAAAAACGGAGCGTGGCAAGTGCGTGTCTGAAATCAAGGGGTACGATTCCGTGGGCCGAGGACTGGTTCTTGAACCGTACAGGGTCGGTATAGAGCAGGTCGATGTCTTCCGAAAGGTCATAATCCTCGAATACGATGCCCTTTTCGGTGTTGCACAAGCCGCGTCCGAAGGGCGATGCGGCAAGAAAGACCAGCGCGGGATTCCCCTCAGGCCAGAGCATACCTCCTTCGGGCTGCCACAGTCCTTCGGAATTCAGTTCGGAAGGCACCCCGTCCAGCAAATATTTTCCCCCGGAATCCAGGGCCCATACCGCAAAGGGAACGTTGTCGGGGTATTCCTTGTCGGAAGAGGCCGCTATCCGGGTGTTGGGTGTAACCGCCACGTTGAAACGCATATTCTCCCGGATCGCGGCCGGAGTGGCACGATTCGCGGTACATCCCGCAAGGATGGCCGTAATGCAGAAGAGAAGTATGTTTCCCGGGCGGTGCATCATTACTCGATTTCTATTATGTTTCCACCGTCGAATACCCAATCCTCGGCTGAGCCGTAAAAGAGAATCGGGATACGTCCGGCACCGATTTTCATACTGTACGTTATGTGCGTCCCCTTTTCCCAGATACCGGAACGGAAGTCATCCACGAGCGAGAGGGTGACGGTCTCGTTCTTGATGACAGAACCGATTTCAGTCCTATACTCAAGTCTCAGGCTCAGGCCGGTAGTGCTCTGGGGTATCATAATCCATTCCTTCTCCTGCCAGGCGGGAGTCAGTTCATTTTCGCCGTCGAAAAGAACGTAATCACTCTGCTTGTTGGCAAGGTTATACCATCCTTCCGACGGGGAACCGCCCTTGGCGAAATCGCCTTTGGAATAAAAACCGCTCAGGGAGGCCTTCATAAGGACAACCTTGGTTCCCTTCTCCACGAGATCGGAAGACGCGACACGGAAAGTCACCTTGGCGAGCTTATTGCGGAAATGCGTGGGAACTCCGGTGAAACCGGCAAAGGATTCGTTCTTCACCTTGTCCTTCGCAATGTCCGCCACGAGCAGGGTTTTGTCCTTGTGCTTTCCGAGCACATCCCAGGAATTGACGTTGACCCCGTCGGGGTTGATATTGACGCCGTAACCCTTCAGGGAGGCCGGGGCATACGAGAAGAAGGTCAGTTTCCTTTCCGAGCTCCAGTAGTGCTGGGTGTCCGTGGACCAGTAGGTAGCCTGCCACTTGACCTCTTCAGGACCGAATTCAGGGATAGCTGAAGCGGCATCGCTGTCCCAGTTCTTATCAAGGGGTAGGGCATAGGCAGAGGAGATGAACGTGGCATCCGTAGGGAATGCCGAAGCACTCCGGACCGGCTGGGAAGAAGTGCTGGTCACAACATTGTAGCCGATGACGTCCGCATCCCTGTACTCGGAAAGAGTATTCTTCGAGCAGCAGATGCAAAGGGCAGCGGCAAGCAGGCCTGCGGATATCTTCAATATCTTGTCCATCACATTATTATGCTGAATTCGCTCTCGGTCCAGTCTTCCTGGTCGGGAGCCCAGGTTATGAGGTTGCCCTCGTTGTTGAAGGTCACGCGGATCGTGATGCTCTTGTTCATCGAAACTTCCGCGGAGAAAAGTTCATAAAGGCTGACAAGGGCCGTCTTTGCCTCTGAGCCGATCTTGTAGTCTATGCGCAGGTGCGGTGTCAGGCTCCAGTTGGGGCTATCTCCGGGATTGGTGAAGGTTTGGGGAAGAATCAGTAATGGTCCGCTGCCTACCCGGGTTCCGCCGGTGGTGCTGTAAACAACCTCAGTTCCGGAGGTACCGCCGTCGTAATATTTGTAGCTCTTTGCCGTGGAACTGCCGTCCGGGGTCCACTTTCCCATCAGCACGCTGGTCTTTCCAACCTCTGCCCCGGAGACGTAGGTCCCCTTCTGGACGAGGTTGTTCAGGGCAATCCCGGTAACATAGAAGCGTGTGGTCGCGCTGTAGTCCTTCAGGGTGTTGAATTCGAAAGAGACAATCTGCGAAAGCTTGTGGCGGAAGACCGTGGGGACTCCCGTATAGGGCCCGATGCTGCTGTTGGCCGTCTGCTCGGTCACAACGTCAGCGACCATTATGTCGACGGCCTGGTTGGCATGCACGTCCCAGCCTCTGATTGTCACTCCGTTGGAAGAGCCTACAGTTGTGCTGGACTTCAGTTCCGAGGGACTGAAGGAGAAGAAGGTGAGACTGCCCTGGGATGGCCAGTAATAACTCTTGCTGTGGTCGCACCAATGCGTTCCGTCGAAGGAGACGGTTGCTCCGGAGATATATTCCGCGGCATCGGTGGCGCGGTTGTCCGCCCAGGTCCTGCCCTGGGGAAGCATAAAAGCATAGGAAACGAAGGGGCGGTTCGTAGGATAGTCTTCGGCGACCCTCGTGTCCCTCAACTGCACCACATCATAGCTGATGCGCAGCTGCGGAAGCTCCGCCTGCTCCATTCTCGAACAGGCTCCCAGAACCGCAGCCATCGCGGCCAGCAGGTATGTCAGTTTCTTTGCATTCACGCTCTTCAAGCTGATTGGAACCCCTCGGGGCGGTCAGGCCCCGGGAGGTTAGTAATAAAGGGATTAGTCAGTGACAGTGTAATCGAAAGAATCTTCGGTCCAAGGAGCAACCTGAGGATCCCAGTAAATCTGGTTGAGAGATACCCTGATGTTGAGGGTGTACTTCTTGTTCATCTCCCACTTTTCGGTGGTGATGATATCCTTAAGATCAGTAGTAACCTCAACAGGCTCATCAACCCAGTCAGAACCATTAAATGTCTTGATGGTGTACTTGATATAGAGTTTCTGTCCTCCAGTGGTCAGGTCCTGAGGGAGAAGGAGATAATACTCGCCAGCAGCCTTGGTAGAGAAAGCAACTTGTCCGAAGATACCGGTACCGGTATAATAATCATAGCTTGCAGTCACGGGATTGATTATATCCCAGGTATTGGTAAGCCCTGCGTTAAGTTTTCCGATCTCATAGAAATCAAGTATCTTGACTTCGTTGATTTGGAACTGCTTGTCACCTGCCTCCCAGGTGCCATCTCCGTGTCCGTTGGTGTAATCCCAGGGGTTATCTGATCCGTCTACAGTCTGGAATGTGACGTTCTTAAGCTGGGCCAGCATATGGTGGAAAATGGTGGGAACACCTGCCGCCCAGGAACCACCAAATGCTTTTGTTGTAGCGGGTGTCTGGTCTATCTGGGGATCTGCAACCATAAGGTCAGTCTCCTGGTGATCCTTGACAGAGTAATTGTTAAGGGTCAGACCATCCTTGGTCGAAGTGAAATTGATTTTAGTTGACGTATGACCGCTTTCCTGATAGTAGTACGGGCTGTATGAATAGAAGGTAAGCTCCACTTTCTTGGGCCAGTAGTAAGCCTTTTCAGTGGACCAGTAGTTTTTAGGAAGATTATAGTATTTTACCTCGCTGATAGGGATATACAAGGGAGTACCCGTGCTCTGGGCATATGCGACAGTACCGAAGGTGTTGGTCTTATCATAAGTAGTACCGTCAATCATAGCCCTCGAGGAGGCCTTGTTGACTACAGTCTGGAAGGTAATCTCCTGGTCGACATCGATGGGAGTCACCTCGTTTTTGCTGCAGGCGGCGAGTGCTGCACAAGCCGCGACTGCCAAGTAGAAATACTTTTTCATACGCGTATCATTAAATTGTAAAAAGATATAAATAATTTATAATCATAATTCAAGTTCGTGGTGTTCTTCTTCCCAGTCCCCGACGGTGGGGTCGAATCCTCCCCCGCCGGTGGGTCCGGGATTCTCCGGAGGCGGAACGTCGATTGTCTCCTCGACGAGCAGCCAGTGGTGGTTGATGCAGTCCTCCGACAGGAACAGGTCCGAAATGTCGAAAGTCTTGCTGATGGTCCGGCCGTCGAGAGTCTTGAGGTCGAAGGTCACGTCAAGGTCGTTCTTGCTCTCCGGGATGCGTCCGAAAGTATTGAACACATTGCAGATTACTGCGGTTCCGTCGTCCTCGCTCTTTACGAGCGGGATATAGATTGTCACGGGTTCTTCCTTGTCCATCTCGCGCCTGCTCATCTGGACCGACGGGGACATCGAGCTCAGCGTCGCCATTGCCGAGGATACGTATTCCAAGCCCTGGACCTTGACCTGGAGGTAGTAGGACTCCACGACCGAGCTGGCCTTGGCGTGAATCGTATAGACACCGGCGTGGTATGGGATGCTCTCGTGTTCGCTGACCGCCAGCAGCAGATGGTCCGGCTGGTAGTTGATTTTCTGTTTCCCCTTGGCCTGGATCGAGAGAGCCTTCGTCGCAGCCTCGCTGAGGGTGGATGTGACCGCACGGCTTCCGCTCCAGGAGTTGTAGTTCTCCACGATGGTCGATTCGGTTCCGAAGGTGTAGAGAAGCATCCTGTAGTCCCCCGGCAGGATGGAAATGTCTCCGCATATCGTCTTCTCCCCCGTTTCAGGGTCGGTCCCGATGTCGGAGATGAAGGATTCGCCGACCATCTTGTCGTTCTCAGTGTCGAAGAACACCACCCGCATCACCTCGCACTCGATCTGGGGAACGGGAATGCGGCGGTTGTAGATGTCGCAGGTCACGTTCGCGATGGCGGAGATGTTGACCTTCACGTCAATCCTGGTGCTGAAATCCGGGTCTTCGAGCGGACGGCGGTTGCAGGACACAAGGACAGTCGCGGCGAAAACCATCGTCGCGGCACATATCGTCTTTATGTCAAAACGACTTCTGTCCATCATCTTGCAACAATTATGTACGGTCCGCTGGTGCGGCTGCGGGTAACGGTCAACGGCAGCACGAGGCTCATCTTCACCCTGGTCGGCCCGAAATAGGTGTACCGGCCCTTGCGGAACGGGTCGCGGTACAGGTGCTCGTAGTCCGGATCCGGCTGGTACTGCCGGTAGTGGGAGCTGAGATAGCCTATGCTGGCGCTCATCTCGAACTTGAGCCGGCGTCCCAGAGGAAAAACGTACCCGGCGCTCAGCCCTGCAGTCCAATACTCACCCTGGGTGCATACGGACTTGTCCCACTGGAGGTCATAGGCGGCCGAGGAAACGTACGGGCCGACGAAGAACTTGCTCATCCTCGAATCACGGTGCACGTTGATTGCGCCCGGGAAGGGATACCAGCGCCCCTCGAAACCGATTTCCCAAATCTGGAAAGCGTACTTGCGGTCGTTGGGGCCCCAAGTCCACCACGGGAAGAGGTCGCTCGCGACGAGAGAGAACCTGTTTCCAAGAGGGACCTCCACCTCGAAATTCAGCGCCGTGACGGCATCGTAGAGGAGGTTGGTCTTGAGCTGGACGAGGGTCTTGCGATATGTTGGCGTGACCGTTAACGACGGGCGGATGTCAGGCTGTTGCAAAGTAATGACCGGAGGCTCTGCGGGACTTGCCCGGAAGAGGGTGTCACGTACCGGTTCAGGCTCCCCTGTCTTCGCGTGGTACTCCAGACGGATGAACGAGCGGCGCATTGCAGGGAACCAGTTGCGGATGATGCGTTTCCACAGGAGAGGATCGTAACGCTGAAGCATATCCTTGCGGCGATCGGCAGAAACCGGCTTGTCGATTATTGCCAGAATCGCC
>JAQXJU010000084.1 GCA_029009115.1 Bacteroidales bacterium
CCTGTGGACCACGGTGGTGATGAACTGGAGTTTCTGGGCCATACCCTTGGAGAGTTCCTCGACCTTCTTGTCCCACCAGCCCTGAATGCCGAAGCGGATGAACCATTCCTTGAGCGAGGCTCGCGCGTCGGCAGCGCTCATGCCCTTGAGCTGGGCAAGGTACATTGCCTGGTCGCCCACCTTCATCTTGCGGTAAAGGCCGCGTTCTTCGGGCATATAGCCTATCTTTTCTACATCCCTTTGAGTAATGGGGCGGCCGTTGAATAGCACTTCGCCTCCCGAGGGTATGGTTATTCTGTTGATGATGCGGATCAGGGTAGTCTTGCCGGCGCCGTTAGGACCCAGCAGTCCGAATATCTTCCCCTCGGGGATATCGATGCTGACGTGGTCCAGGGCCACCTTTTCTCCGAAGTTCTTGCAGACTCCGTTACATTGAATCAAAGCCATTATGTATTCAGTATTTTAAGACAAAGTTCAGTCAGAAGTTCGCCCGGGGCCATTGCCGCCCCGTCGCCTCCCTTGCCGAGGTAGTCGTATTCGCAAAGCAGCGAAATGACCGTCATAGCCTTTTGCAGAGGATAGTTGCGCACGGCAGTGTCGTATTCCCTGAAGAAGTAGGGATTCACCGACAGCACTGCCGCCTTCTCTTCGTTGGAAGGACGGGGATTACGGGACAGAAGGGCATTGTATTTGAGAATGCGGTAGAAGTGAGTGTAAAGGGCGCTGACCGCCATTGGCATAGCAAAGCGTGCCGAATCGCCTATCTTTGAGGCTATCTTGAGCGCCTTTGCGGAATTTCGCATCGAGAGTTCCTTGGAGAGCTCGTAGATACTGTACTGGCGGCTGATGCCCACGTTCTTCTCGATATCCGCAACGCTCACCGACTTCGTTCCCTCGGGAATGTTCCTCAGCAGCTTGTCGGTCTGGCTGGCTATGGTGGCGAGGTCGGTCCCGGTCGATTCTCCCATCAGGGCCGCAGCCTGGGGCTCGATGTCAAGCCCCCGCGAGCGGAAGTGAGATATTATCCAGTTTGAGATTTCGTATTCGCGTACTACAGGGCTCTCGAGCACCACTCCGACCTTCTGCACAGCCTTGTAAAGCGACTTTCGCTTGTCGGCCACAGCCCCGTGCATCAGAATCACAAGTACTGTCGATTCCAGAATATCGTTGCAGTACAGCGAGAGCGACTCGAGGTCTTTCATCATCTGAGCCTCCTTTACCACCACCAGCAGCCTGTCGGACATCATAGGATACTGACGGGCCGAGGAAATGACCTGTTCCGCCGTTACGTCTGCACCGAAGCAGACAAGTTCGTTGAAAGCTTTCATCGACTCGTCGATGCAGTTGTCGATGATGGCACGGCAGAGCAGTTCGGGATAGTAGGGTTCCTCGCCCATCAACAGATAGACAGGCTTGAAGACGCCTTTGCGGGCGTCTTCAATCAGATTGCCGCACAGGGTGGCGGCGGAAGGGGCTACGGATTTCGCCATAAATCAAAGAGGGAAACCCGGAGAATCACTTGTCGAAGCGCTTCTCGACCGCACGGGTGAGTTTCTCTTTCATCAGGTCAACACATTCTGTCACGGCCTCCTCAAAGGTCTTGGCCTGGCGCTCGATTACGAGGTCTTCGCCGGGGATGTGCAACCTGAGCTGCGCATTCTTGTTCTCAGGCTCATGGAGCAGGGATAGTGTCAGTTCGGCGACACCGCTGTTGTCAAAGAATTTTTCGAGTCTTGCGACCTTCTTCTCAGCGTATCCGATCAGACGCTCGTCTGCATCGAATTTGAGCGATTTAATCTTTATCTCCATTTTCACCTTCTTTTTTGGCCCTGGGATGGGCCTGTTGATAAACATTCTTCAGCCGCTCGACCGTATTGTGCGTGTAAACCTGGGTCGCCGCAAGCGACGAATGGCCAAGCAGTTCCTTTATTGAATTAAGGTCGGAGCCTGCATCGAGAAGCTGTGTCGCCAGAGTATGCCTCAGGACGTGGGGAGACTTCTTTCCGCTGATGCTTCCGACTTCTCCGAGCTCGGACTTCACCGCCCTGTCCACAAAAACCGGATAGATGGGGCCACCTGCCGGGGTAATGAACAGCGGGGAATCAGGGCCCGCACTCTCAGTCATCAAGTCAGCCGCTTGTAAATATAATGATAATTCTTCACACAAAGAACCAGGCAGAGGAATTTCGCGCATTTTGTCGCCCTTTCCCCTGACACGGAGTATCCTTCGCGAGAGGTCAAGGGAGTCCCTCTTCAGGGAGATGATTTCGAAGCGGCGTATCCCCGTAGAATAGAGCATAGAGACTATCATCCGGGCACTGCGCTTGAGAAAAATCTCGTTTCGGGCCTTGCCGGAAGAAGCCTGAAGAACCTTCAGTGAGTCCTCGCCCGCATAGTAGGCGCTCTGGCGGAAGTATTCCTCCATATTCTCGTTGCGGTAGAAAACAGGCAGTTTGCGGGGCACCCTGGGGCGGGATACCACTCGCACGGGATTCGACTCCAGTTCTCCCTGGCGTATAAGATAGCGGCAGAAGCTGCTCAGCACGCTCAGATGCAGGTTCACAGTGCGCGCATCAAGAATATGGGCATCGAGCAGATGCACCTCGTAGCTGCGCACAAGGGCAGGGGTCAGCGATGCGGGATATTCTCCGGCATACCCTTCGTAGCGGCTCAAGACATCTCCGTACAGCTTGCGTGTCCTTGGGGAATAGCGCCTCTGCACGGTAATGTACTCAAGGAATCGTTCTGCCCAGTTCATTCCACGGGTGTGAGTCCAAGTTCGGCGGCACGGCTGCGCATAATGGCGTCGGCCTCTTCAAAGTTGTTGCCTATGCGTCCGTCCAGAATGGCCTCCTTCACATATTCCTTCAACTGTCCTATCTCGGAGCAGGGCGGGATTCCGTAGAGTTTCATCACATAGTCGCCGGTGATGGGATTCTTAAAGTTGCGTATCGCATCTTTTTCCTCGACCTCGACAAGTTTCTTTCGCACAAGCTCGAAGTTTGCCTTTATTCGGGCTACCTTGACGGGGTTCTTGGAGGTGATGTCGGCCCCGCAGAGGGTCATAAGGTCGTCGATGTCGTCGCCGGCGTCGAACAGCAGGCGCCTCACTGCCGAATCGGTAACCAAGTCATCGACAAGCGCTATGGGTCTCAGGTGGAGCCATACCAGCTTGCGTACATACTTCATTTTGTCGTCCAGAGGGAGCTTCAGCGCAGAAAAGATTCTGGGGACCATCTTGCTGCCTATCACCTCGTGGCCGTGGAAGGTCCAGCCTTGGGCAGGGTCGTATCTCTTCGATTCGGGTTTGCCTATGTCGTGAAGCAGGGCGGCCCAGCGCAGCCACAGATTGCCTCCGTCAACGGCTGCGACATTGTCAAGCACTGCAAGGGTATGCGAGAAGTTGTCCTTGTGCCCGCGGCCGTCGATGGTTTCAACTCCCTTGAGTGCCGTCAGTTCCGGCAGGATATAGGGCAGGAGCCCGGCCTCGTCCATAAGGCGGAAGGCCATCGAGGGGCGCGATGTGAGGAGCATCTTGTTCAGTTCGTCACTGATTCTCTCCTTCGAAAGAATGGAGAGTCTCGGAGCCATACGCTGCATAGACTCCATCGATTCGGGGACTATGCGGAAAGTGCGTTCGGGCACGCTCAGGCGGCTTGCAAAACGAACTGCCCTAAGCATACGCAGGGGGTCGTCGGAATAGGTGGTATCGGGGTCGAGAGGGGTACGTATGATGCCCTTGTCGAGGTCGCGTATCCCGCCGAATGGGTCAACCAGTTCACCGAACGAATCGCTCTGGAGACTGAAGGCCATTGCATTGATGGTAAAGTCTCTGCGAAGCTGGTCGTCTTCGATGGTACCGTTCTCGACTATGGGCTTGCGCGACTCTCTGCGATACGACTCGCGCCTCGCCCCGACGAATTCGATTTCGTCGCCGTCGAAGTGGAGCATCGCAGTTCCGAAATTCTTGAAATAAGATACCTTCTTGCGGGTTCTCTCGCCGACGGCCATCGCAAAGTCAATACCGCTTCCTTCGACCACGATGTCTATGTCCTTGCAGTGATTGCCCAGGAAACAGTCGCGGACATAACCCCCGATTACAAAGGCGCGGACGCCCTTTTCGGCGGCCACCTCACTGACTACCCGGAAGATGCGTTTGTCAAGATACTGGGGGAATGTTACAGACATAGCATTTTTTCATAGTCAGGGAGCCCGTCCAGAGGAAGGAAGCGGTCGGAATGGCGCGCAAAGGCATAGGTCACAAGGCCGTTCGTGAGAATTATCAGCTTGAGATTCAGGACACTGTCGTAGCGCAGGGCCTGCATGCAGACATCTTCGTCAAGCTTAACCTCGGGAGCCTTGCACTCCACCACTGCAAGCGGGGAGGCATCGCGCCCGTATATCAATATGTCGGCGCGGTAACGTTTGCGGCCCGAGACGAAACCTGTCTCGCTCATCATCATATGCTCGGGAACGGAGCAGCTGTCCCGGAGCACGCCGATGAACCACTGCCGGACTTTTTCCTCCGGAGTGGCCGCAACTTCCTTCTTTCTGAGAGGGTCCCAATAAGTCATATCCTCGCAAAGGTAACATATTTGAAGAAAATGTGACAATTCAATTGAGGACAAAGCCGGATTTTGCGTTTTTATTATATTGCAAAGGTAATATTCCGACAATGAAGAACAGACACACATCAGTACTGTCTCTTGGCTTCCTGCTGGCCCTTGCCTCCTGCTGGAACCCTCAGATGAGCCCCGAGGACAGTCCCCTGCTCGAAACGGGAGACGAAATCCTCATTCCGGCAGACATCGACGACCTGAGCGAAGTCAGAGACTCCATCAAGGTCAGGGCTAACCGCAGTTGGAGCGCCCGCTTCGAAAGCGAGACCTCGTGGGCAAAGATAAGCCCCGAAGAGAGTATGAACCTCGGCTGCTATACCGTAGAGCGCGAGCTCGTGGTGGAAGCATCCCTGAACCGCGAAAAGGAGCCGAGGAGCGCCAGAATAGTGCTCAGCGACGGAGTCAACGTCAAGTACGTAAACCTGACCCAGGACAGAATCTATCCAAGGCTCGCCATTCCGGGCGCCGGGGATCTCTCGCTGATTGTACCCGAAGCTGCAAGCTACGAGCTTCCTGTAAAGACCAACGTAGCCTGGCGTGCAGAACTGCTGCCGGGTGCAACCCTCCCCATCACGCTGAGCCCCGAAAGCGGCTACTGCAGCGGAGTGCTGACCTTGGAGGTCCCCGAGAATATGGACCTTGTCAACGAGAAGCAGGCTACCGTGGTGGTGCACGCCGAAGACTGCAATGACGTGGTGATAGAAGTCCGACAGCGCAATGCTTCGCCCTACATCCTCTTCGAGGGCGGGGAGAACAGCGCCAAACGCGAGAGCGGCCTGTTCAACCAGATTATAAGTTTCAAGACCAACAGCAACTGGACAGCCTCGATTACGGCTAACGACGGATTCCTCAACCCCACGCTAAGCGCAGAATCGGGCACGAAAGACGAAACCTCGCTCAGCGTCCTGTTCCCGCCTGCAGCCTGCTTCGGGAAAATCGCAACCATGACGGTCAGCCTTACTCCCGAAAACGGTGAGAGCGTAAGTTTCACTATCAGTCAGGACCCTGTGCTCCGTGCCCGTATCATAGACCCTGCCACCGGAAAGAGGGTTGACGACTGGCCGTTCAGCAGCCCTACAAGCAAGGAGGTCAAGACCAGCAAGCCTTCAGACCCGAGCAAGGACCCCTTCTACCAGCAACCCGGCGTACTCACCCTCGCATCGGGATATGACATTCGGATACTGTCGCAGATAGGGCTGTGGCGCAATACCTCCACAGGCTTGATAATGGGAGGAACCGGCTCGTATCTGGGCTTCCCCGCCATCGAAGGGCACAGGCTTGTCTCCGTTACCTATGTCACCGCCGGCAAGCCCACCGACCTGCTGCTCTCGATAAGGGAAGAAGACCTCTCGACCGTTGTAAACGGAGGCGCCGAAGTGTCCATCAACGAGAACTACAAGACCCACACCTGGGAGCTCCCCGACTCCAGGCCGGGATGCGGATATGTCATGTACTCTTCCGCCGAGGGAAGATTTTATATGGGAGACCTGATACTGAGATATGAATAGGAATAAAGTTTCAATCCCCGCCGCACTGATGCTGCTGGGAAGCCTGCACGCCGGAGCATCGGCCCAGGACCGTTCAGAGCTCGACAGACAGTTGTATACCTCGCCAGCCGCATTGCTTACCGGCGGAGTCTCAGGACTCAGGACAGGCAGTTTCGAGGGAGGCCCCCAGGACAACTGCAGCATCTATCTGCGCGGAATAAGCGCACTCAGGGGCGAGAGTTCTCCCCTTTGGGTACTTGATGGAGTACCCCTGTCGTCGATGCCCGACATCAATGTATATGATATAGAGAGCATCGAAGTTCTCAAGGACGCGGCTGCAACCGCCCTCTACGGCTCGAGGGGTGCCTCTGGAGTCATACTGATAAGCACATCAAGGCCGGGCGAAGAAGGCAGCAGCCTCAGCATCGACAGCAACACAGGGCTTTCTTCGCCCCTGAAGGCTGCCACAGGACTGCGCTCGGGGCTGGTCCATAACCACTCCCTGCGCCTGTCTTCGCAGAAGAACAAGTCGCTGTTCAGGCTTTCGGCATCGCTTCGCAGCGAGGCTCTGCCCGTTCCCGGTACATTTGACGGAGACTGCAACGTGAGTGCCCTCTTCGAGGCCAGGGCTAGCGCCAAGGTACGTTTCGGAACCCTGACCCTGTTCAACGTGGGAAGCTCCTCCGAAAGTTCGGTTGCAGATTACGGGCAGGCATCGCTGGCTGCAATGGCACTCAGGCCCGAAGCCTTCCCTTCTGAAAGCCGCGAAGGCTGGATGGCCGATTACGACAACGACGCCAGCCAGTACCGGCTCTCCAACGCGTCGTACCTGTCGGTAAACCTCGGACAGAGGCTTTCGTTCAGGGCCGATGCCGGAATAGACTACAGGACACGCAACTCTTTCATATGGTTCGGTAACGGAACCCTGAAGGGGAAGGCGACAAACGGAGATGCATCAGCAATCACACATACCGAAATACTTGCCTCCGTAAGGCCTTCGCTGAGCTGGAAGACCCACTTTCCGGGCGAGGGCAGGCTCGAGCTCAGCGCAGCGGCCGAGCTGAACTGGTCTGCCGGCAAGGACAACAATATGAACGGCAGCGACTTCTTCACCCACGAACTTAGGGCAAAAGGGCTGAACATAGCCGCCAGCAAGACACGAATCAACTACAGTTCTTATGAACTCTTCGATATGGCTGCCATACTCAAAGCCGATTGCAGTTTCGGCGACTTTGCCACTGTAAGCGCCATACTTCGGCCCGACTGGACTCCCAGATACGATGATGCCGTTCCCGTCATTTACGGGGGGATAAACGCTTTGGCAAAAATCCTTCCCCGCCTTACTCTCCAGGCCGGATACGGACGGACAGGCTCGCAGTTCAAGGTACCCGGAACACGCTTCGGCGAATATGTCAACGGTGCCCCCGAGGTGGATTCCAAACTCAGCTACTTCTACGAGGCCCTCGACAGGTCGCTGGTCAGGGAGTGGACCGCAGGAGCCGCGTTCGAGATTGTTAGCGGAAGGGCAGACATCAGTGCCAGATACTTCCGCAGGCACAGCGACGACAGTTTCAGCGCATTCTGCTTCGGAAAGAAGAGCGAGTCGTCTTACCTTTGGGTAAAGAGTTCGAGGAGCGAATTCTTCCGCAGGTCAGCTGGCCTTACCGGAAGCGGCGTGGAGGCTGACCTCAATTTTGTTCTTATGGACAGGTCTGCCCTCAGGTGGACTCTTTCGGCCAACGCCTGCCTTTCGGAGGTGCTCGTCACCGACATAGCCGATTCCGACTCCTTCGCTCCCGAGATTGGCGGCGGGCTTGTAACCAATGCCAATGTAACAGGGCAGAAGGTGAGTTCTTTCCTTGGATATCTCAGCGATTCAGACGGTAATCTGAAGGATCTGAGCGGGGACGGGCGCATTGGAGATGCCGACAAGCGCATACTCGGCAACCCCTTCCCCGGCATATTCGGAGGAGCGAAGACTGCTCTGAGGGCAGGAAGGATAACAGCCGAGGCCGATTTCGACTGGGCTGCCGGCTTCGAAATCGCCGACCTCGGGGCTATGCTTGCCGAGCATCCCGAATACAAGGCCCTAAGTTCGCAGTATGTGCGCAATGGCGATTATCTGCGCCTTGCAAGGCTCTCTCTGGGCTACAGATTCGCTCTGCCCAAGGGCTGCCCCCTGAAGAGCGCGAGTATCTCCCTCAGCGCAGGCAATCTGCTGGTTCTGAGCGCATACGACTCGTGGAACTACAATCCCGACTGCTTCGGGCGTAACCTGTCCCTCTCCGGACTTGATTACGGTTCGTACCCTTCGGCCAGAAAGTTCCTGGCAGGCATTAAAATCGGATTCTGACAATGAGACACGGAATAGCAATACTTCTGGCCGCACTGCTCGCAGCAGCCCCTCAGGCCTTCGCTCAAAGGGTAGTGACAGGCGTAGTCAAAGACAACAAGGGCGAAGCGGTAATAGGTGCCGTGGTGATGCTCAAAGGGAGCAGCACGGTCGCGGCTATGACAGCAATCGATGGAAGTTATACCCTGAACGTCCCTGACAAGGCTAAGGCTGCGGTACTCGTGGCCAGTTCGCTGGGCTACAAGACCGCAGAACAGGAATACAAGGGGCAGAAGACCCTGGATTTCATACTCGAGGAAGAGATGGATCAGCTCAGCGAATCGGTCGTGGTTGGATACGGTTCTATGCGCAAGAGCGACCTCACCGGGTCGGTGGCATCCATCAGGATAGACGAAACCAAGGCCGCACAGTCTACCTCGCTTGACCAGCTCCTGCAGGGCAAGGCCGCCGGAGTACAGGTGGTATCGGGGAACAACTCTCCCGACGGTGGAGTATCCATCAGGGTCAGGGGTCTCGGCTCTTTCAACGGCAACTGCGAACCCCTGTACGTGGTGGACGGAATTATACTGAATTCCACCGGAGGAGTAGAGTCGGTGCTTACCGTAGGCTCCGAGAATGAGGACACCGACGAGGCTGTGAACGGCCTTATGGGCCTCAACCCCCAGGATATAGCAAGCATAGAGATTCTCAAGGACGCTTCGGCCACGGCAATCTACGGAGCCCTCGGTGCCAACGGTGTCGTTCTGATAACCACCAAGAATGCCAACAAGGACATACCCGTCATCAGCTTCTCGGCTGGAGTTGATGTGAATAGCCTCTACAAAAAGATAGACGTTCTCGGCTTTGACGACTATTTCACTCTGCTCGAACTCCAGAAGCAGGCCGGCATTGCGACAGGTTCGCTGATGTCCAAGATTTACGACGACCCTGCCTCAAGGACGGGTCTTAAGGTCACTCCGGTGGACTGGCAGGACTACTGCTTCAGGACCGCCCTCTCGCAGAGGTACCACCTCTCAATTTCGGGAGCACCCAAGAGCGTATCTTACTCATTCTCTGTAGGATACTCCGACAAGAATGGCATAGTCCGCAACACTGGGGTAAAGAACCTTTCGATGAGGCTGAACCTAGAGAAGCGCTTCGGGAAGTCGCTCACCATAGGCACCAAGAGCAATATAGGCTATGTCTCCTCAAGGGCCGGGCAGAGCAGCGGCAAGGCGGTAGCTGCAACTTCTCTCATCAGGAGCATACTCTCATACAGGCCCTATATGTCGGCTGTAGATGATGACGAGGAGGTTGAAGATGCCGAGTCGAAAGCCGGCCCCGACAGGTGGCTCAAAGACTTCGTGAACACCCGCAAGGAGGTGCGAATCACTCCCAGCTTCTATGTCCAGTACAAGTTCCTTGACGGCTTCAGTTTCAAGAGCGCCTTCGGAGCCGACTTCAGGGATTCGGACAGGACTAAGTTCAAGTCGTCGCAGATCAACTCCACTGCCGAAGGCTCGACCGGGGCTCTTGCGAACTACCGCTACCTCAACTGGAACTGGGACAACACCCTGCAGTACAAACTCAGCAAAGGGGCGCACAACCTCAACCTGATGGTGGGAAGCGCGGCCTACAGTTCCCTCACTGCCATACAGAACGTGCAGGGCTGGAACATAGAACAGTACCGCGGGTTGGAGGAATCTATATGCACAGCCCCCAATGCCCGCCAGAGCTATGACGAGAAGCAGTATTCAACCCTGTCCTTCTTTACAAGGGCCGTCTATAATCTCAAGGACAGATACGTTCTGACCGCCACCTACCGTATGGACGGGTCGAGCAAGTTCCAGGGGGCCAACAAATGGTCTTCCTTCCCCTCCTTCGCCTTTGCCTGGAGACTGAGCGAAGAGCCCTGGTTCAATGTCCCGGCCATCTCGAAGGCCAAGTTCAGACTGGGATGGGGACGTGTCGGGAATCAGGCCATCACGAGCTACCAGACACTCTCGAACTACGGCAACAGCACCTACAGCAACCACTTTCCCGGCAACGATGCCGGATACACGGTAGGAATTGTGCCCCTGAACATTGCGAACCCCGACCTCAAATGGGAAACCACCGAACAGACCAACGCCGGAATCGACCTGGACCTCTGGCACGGAAGGGTGGCCCTCACCGTCGATGCCTATGACAAGAAGACACGCGACCTTCTCCAGACCAAGAACATCGCAACGTCTTCAGGATTCTCGACTATGTGGGTTAACGAAGGTACAATTCAGAACAGGGGTATAGAATTCACCCTTGACACCACTCCCCTCAAGACGAGCCTTATGGAATGGGGGTTGTCGGGAAACATTTCCTTCAACCGAGGCAAGATTCTGTCTATCAGCGATTCCGCTGCCAAGGGAAGCATCTGGCTCGACCGCGACCACCAGATAGAAGCAGTTTACTTTACCGGAAGTTCGGTCGGAAGTTCAAACTACGCAAGCGCTCCCCTGGGAATCTTTATGGTGGGTTATCCTCTCGGACTCTTCTACGGCTACAAGACCGAAGGGATAGTACAGACGGGTGAAACCGGACCTGCTCTTGTCCAGGGAGGCGAACCCGCCCAGCCGGGACATCTGAAGTTCGTGGACACCAACGGAAACGGCTACATCGACGACAACGACCGAATGATAGTCGGCGACCCCAATCCCAAGTTCACCTATGGATTCAGCAGCAGTCTTTCTGTAGGGATTTTCACCCTCAAGGCATCATTCAGCGGCAGCTACGGCAACAGCATCATCAACATCAACAATATGAGAGAAACCGACAGCGGACAGAAGAACCATAACCTGCTGAAGTCTGCCTTCTACGATGCCTGGACGCCCGAGAACCCCGATGCCAGATACTGGGCTGTAGGATGCATCACAACCACCGAGACCAGATTTGTCAAGGACATAGACATAGAAGACGGTTCGTATCTGAGGTGCGACAACATCTCGCTCTCCTGCGACCTCCCCGTCAAGAGCAAGGTGATAAATGGCCTGAACATAGGTCTATCAGCCAACAATCTTGTGGTATTCACCCGTTACAGCGGCTGGAACCCCGACGTGAACAGTTTCGGTTCGAACATTATGAAGATGGGAGCCGATGCCGGGACCTATCCGAGTTCAAGATCTTTTTGTTTCGATGTCAAACTCTCATTCTGACAAGCTATGAGAAAAAGCATAATTGCAGCAGGCCTGCTGTTGAGCGCCTCTGTCCTGAGTGTTTCCTGCTCGGGATTCCTGGACGAAAACCCCACCACCTCGCTCTCCGAGGCATCGGTCTATGGCAGCGAGGATGCCCTCGAAGCCCAGATTGCGGGAGTACTCTCGAAGTTCTACGGGAGCTATATGATGCAGGGATATATGAACGAATACCTCCATACCGCATCGGGACTTCTGATGTGGAAGGGACAGCGCAAGAACGACAACTGGACCGACGGGCTCAAGCTGACCAAATATTCCACATCGAGCCCCAACCAGTCGTGGTACGGCCAGCTGTATTCGGCAATCAACGCCTGCAACAGGCTCCTGGACAATCTCCCGGCCAGTCCTGTTGACAGCGATTTCAAGAAGGAAATTGAGGGCGAGGCCTTGTTCTACAGGTCGGTGCTGTACTTCTACCTCGTAAGGATGTACGGCGACGTGCCCCTGATACTTACCTGCCCCAAGACCATAGAGGAGACCAACAATCCCAGAACAGCCTGGTACAAGGTGTACTGCCAGATTATCAAGGACCTGGACACTGCCGAAAGCTCGATGCGCGACTATGCCAGCGCCGAAGCCCTTGCCCCCGGTCAGGGAAGGCCTTGCAGATGGGCCGCAACTGCAATGAAATCGTCGGTCTATCTTACCGTGGCTTCGATTCTGACCTCGTTCGAGGCCGACCCCGAGGACCAGTTCTTTGACATCTCGAAGGATGCCGCCCTTGTTGCTGAGGGAAAACTCCCCCGCACCCCCGACTTCAGCCCTGCAGGAATTTCCAGCGCGAAGGATGCCTGGAAGCTCTGCTACAACACGGCCGAGAAGGTCATCACCGAGGGTCCCTACAGCCTCGCACCCGACTACCGTCTGCTTTTCCGCTGGACCGAACCTGAAGATTTCCTCCTCAGCGAGAGAATCTTCGTCCTGCAGACCACCAACCAAGGAACCTCCGAAAACAGGCTTGCAAAGATGTCCCTGCCCATCTTCCCCTACGGAAGCTCGAACTATACCACCCCCAACAACAATCCCGGGAGATTCCGTCCTTCGCGCTTCCTCTTCCAGAAGTTTGCCGCAGATAACGGCGGAAAGCTCGGAGATGAGTCCAAGGGAACAGGCAACATCTATGTTTCGTGCGCCGACCCGCGCTTCGACGCGAGTTTCATCCACACTTCGTGGATAAGGCTGGATACGGGCAAGAAACTGGTTATGTACCCTTCGCAGGGGACAATAAGGTCGTCGGATGGAACCAACTGTATGCCCTACTTCAAGAAGTATCTCGACCCCAGCTATGACGCCACCGCAGGTGCCGCCGACTTCTACCTTATGCGTCTTGCGGAGATTTACCTGAATTCTGCCGAGGCAGCGGCCAATCTCTCCCAGACCCCAGGGGATGATTACTGGGCAAAGGCCCTGTCCAGGGTCGAAGACCTTCACAGAAGGGCGCGTCAGTCCACCGACAGCGGCGAACCCGCCCTTTTCCCCAGCTGGGCTGACAGGGTATTTGAGGACAGGCAGGAACTTGTCAATGCCATTGTCTGGGAAAGGGCCTACGAGATGTGCGGCGAGGGCCACGAATACTTCGACACACACCGCTACGGGGCAAAATGGCTTGCCAAGGTAATTGCAGAGCCCCTGAACGGCTTTCTGGCACTGCCCGAACAAGGCCCCGGGGACGATCCCGACAAGGAGCCGGGAATCTTCCGCTACAACTACGTTGAGAACATATATCCCACCGACCCCGCCGAACTTCGCAAGAGCCTGCTCTGCGCATTCCCCACCAATACCGAAGGAACCTTCAACACCGCCATTGACATCACATCGGACCAGAACGACTTCTTCTGGCAATAAACTATGGACAAGAAAAGACTTACGGCGCTCGCAGCCGCACTTGCAGCTGGTTTGCTCGCACTTTCCTCTCATGACTCGCAGGCAGCTAAGAAAAGCATAATCTTCGACACAGACTGGTGGACAGACGTCGATGACGCCTGCGCCCTCAGGATGGTACTGGACGCATCAAGAGAAGGACGGGCGAAACTGCTCGGGATATGCCTTTCGGCTATGAACTCCACGAGCGTACGCTCCATACGCAAGTTCATCGTCAACGAAGGCAGTCCCCTCCCTCCCATTGGAGCAGACACCGAGGCCACCGACTACAAGGGAAGGTCCAAATACCATTCCACCATCATAGACAACGTCGCAGAGCAGGTTCCGGAAGAAGCAGAAGACTGCGTGTCATTCTACCGCAGGCTTCTGGCCGGGGCCCGGGGCAAGGTTGACATCATAGCCGTGGGATACCCCAACGCTCTTGCAAAACTGCTG
>JAQXJU010000085.1 GCA_029009115.1 Bacteroidales bacterium
GCGTCGTATCGGGCGAAGGGGTTGCTGTAGATTACTTCGCCGTCAGGGAACCAGGCAGTAAAGCGGGCATAACTGTCGTTCTCTCGCAGACAGTAGCTCAAAGAATCGCATCCCCTGCCGAAGGCGAGCCTGCTGCCGTCCTGACCTGTCACCCGAATGCTGTCAGCACAGCTGCTGAGGCTGATGAAAATCTCTTCTCCTCTTAGACCTATATTCTTGATGTAGGGAAGAGAAAGATTGCGCTCGTGCTTTACCTTCCAGTCTCCACGTCCGTAATCAGGGACTCGCATAGAGTAGAAGCATCCCTCCTGCAAACACTGCCTGACTGCGGGATATGAGCAGGAGTCTATTTGTAGGAAATTGCATCGGACAGCTATTCTGCGGCTGCGGTCGGGGTAATGGAGGTCGTCGTTCGCAAGGCCGAAACTGTAGTGTCCGGCACTCAGGGCCCAGTCCCAATAAAGCTGCTCGGTGGTCTTGCCGCTGTCTAACTCAATAAGATCGTATCCATCGAGCTTTTGCATCGTGCTTTGGAGAGTCATCCCTGTACGTGAGGGATGATTCAGTTGCAGAAGATCGCTCTCCTTTGCGAGAAGGTCAAGCTGGAACTGCCTTTGCGAAGCTAGGACAGGCAACAGATTGTCCCAGGGCAGGACCCTGGTGACTCCGAAAACGAGTTTATGGAATTTGAGAAGATTCCAGCCGTGCTCATAGACATTCACCCTGGGATGGACATCAGCGGGAATCTCGGTAAGCGCATTGTGGTTGGAGAAGGTGATGATATCATATCCGAATCCCTTTAGCGAATCGGCAGTCTCGGCAGGGGTATGGCTGCATTCGTTGAAGATTCCGTCAACGCGGGTATGGGTATGGAAATTGGCTCGTTTCCAGAGGGATTGGTATTCAGGGGCAGGGGCGTTTGGATTGGGGCTGCTCACTGGGGCAGAAAATCCGGGCGCCATGGCTGTTTGGGTAGGAGCGTTCAGGGCAGGAGTTCCGGCTGCCGTGGCGTTCGGGGCAGGGCAGCTCTCTGGGGCAGACTCTAAGAGAGGGACGAAATTTCGGTAGGGGTTGAAAATATCCGGGCCCTTGAACGCTTCCGGCTGGGCAAAGCGGTAGATAGGACTGAAACCTGTCACAAAAACCGCAAAAAGAACGACAAGGACCAGAAGTGCTGCAGCTCGACAAAGAATAATCAGAATCTTCTTCATAAGACGAAACTTAACACGCAAATTTCGCAATTTTTAGCTTTATTGTCAAATCGCCGACCAGTGAGACTCCTAACGACACAGGCATACGGCCTCTATATTGCCTTATGGTCATACTAATGTTCACTGAATTTCACGGGTTGGGGTAACCACTGTCAGAAGTGCCTCTGAGGCCGGTCGGGTTGACTCGTGAAATTCACCTTTAGAGCTGACCCCCGTCAGAAAGGCTTCAGAGGCACATTGTCTTTCGAGGTGAATTTCACCGGTCGGGGCTACCCCCGCTAGAAGTGCTTCAGAGGCCGATTGGGCAGACTCGTGAAATTCACCTTTCGAGCCGATCCCCGTCAGAAGGGCTTCAGAGGCACATTGAGTTTCGAGGTGAATTTCACGGGTTGGAGCAACCCCTGCCAGAAGTACCTGAGAGGCCGATTCGGCGATCTCGTGAAATTCACCTTCAGGGCCGTCCCCCGTCAGAAGGCCTTCTGGGGCATGTTGCTGTTCGAGGTGGAACGACTTTGTGTCCACCTCGGAGCCTTCCCCCCTCTACAATGCCCTCAGAGGCACATTGTCTTTCGAGGTGAATTTCACCGGTCGGAGTTACCCCTGTCAGAAGTACTTCTGAGGCCGATTGAGTAATCTCGTGAAATTCACCTTTCGAGCTGACCCCCGTCAGAAGTGCTTCAAAGGCACATTGCCTTTTGAGGTGAATTTCACGGGTTGGAGCAACCCCTCCCCGAAGACCAGCCAAGCCCCCCAGGAGCCACCTCGAGGCTACCCCTCCCCGAAGGCCAGCCAAGCCCCCGGGAGTCACCCCGGAGGCCCCCCGGAGTTCCCCACCCTTGCCACCCTCCAAAAAAAACAGGATGATCCCGAAGGACCATCCTGTCGAATAGCGAGTCAAATGAATGTTCTACTCTGAAGGAGCTACTGCCCAGGTCGCCTGAGCTTTTCTTGAAGCAGAAGTCGTGTAATTTTGGAACAACTGGCAGGATGTGTCGAAGCCACCGTCGAATTTAAGCTTGACTGTGCCTTCAGTATTGGCAGCCTCGAGGTCGAAAGATACCTTTTCGCCTGCAAAAGTAACCGTACCGGCGGTGACAAAGGTAACTGTTCCAGTATAGGTATTCTTTACATAAGCCTTTCTGGTGATTGATTTCAAGTTTCCAATGGCATCTGCCACAGGCTCATATCCGGGAGCATAGGTATATACTCCGTCAGGAATCGGTGTATTGCAGTACCTGTTTGCAAAATTCGGTTCATATACCCAAGGACAATCGACGGCTGAAACGATGGGGAGACATACTGTATATGCGCCATTGACATAAGACCACTGGATAAACCACACCTGGCTGTTGATATTCTCATAAGGCGAGCCATACCAGAAGCCCGTATACATACTGCTAATCGAGCATCCGGTAAAGCTTGCGTCAACATCCGGTTGAGGACGAGATGC
>JAQXJU010000086.1 GCA_029009115.1 Bacteroidales bacterium
GCTCCGGTGTCAGAGGCCTTCTCCCAGATGGCATAGCGGTCAGTGCCGTTCAACTCCTGCTCCACGGTGTTCTGCTTGGGATGACGGTTGATTCCGGCGGCAACGGGAAGGGTATCTCCCAGCTCGCCGCTGAAAGTCCACAGGTCTTCGACCTTGCAGAAATAGGTGTCGGGAACCACGGTGACCTTCTTCGAGAGAGAAATCTTCTCGCCTTTGACTTCCCACTCGGGGTAGTTGAGCACGAAGACCACCTTCTCGGGACCTTCTTCGACTATCTCCCAGCTGCGGAAGTTTGTGGCGGGCATCTGCAGCTGGCCGTCAATCAGCACGGAGGAAGCTCCTCCGCCGAGGGTGCGCGAGACCTTGTAGCAGTCTTTGCCGTTGCCCCAGTCCTTGTGGTACGACTTTTTGTTCTGAAGGTCATCGACATACCTCTGGTTGCAGACCAGGGCACCGGGAACCTTTACCCAGATGTCGATTCCGGGAGAGGTGAGCTGTCCGCGGCCGCAGCTTTCGAGGGCCTCGCCATAGAACCTTCCGGCAATGAGATTGTTCTCGAACACAAAGTCGTCATACCTTTCGGGTACGAAACGGGCCATTACGCGGGCCTCGGGGGCGGGGTTGCAGGCTCCCAGCGACATAAGCGCCGAGGCGAGCAAAGGAAGTATCATCTTCATATTACTTCAGATCTTTGGTTGCGCACCAGTCCATATCGTTGTAGTCGTCGTTCTCTCCGCACATCCCCCAGATGAAGGTGTAGTTGCGGGTTGCGCAGGCCGAGTGTATGCTCCACTGCGGAGAGATTACGCTCTGCTCGTTGTGCATCCAGATGTGACGGGTCTCCTGGGGCTCGCCCATAAAGTGGCAGACCGCATCGTTCTCGGGAACCTCGAAATAGAAATAAACTTCCATCCTGCGGTCGTGGGTGTGTGCCGGCATAGTGTTCCAGGTTGAACCGGGAGCAAGTTCGGTCATACCCATCTGAAGCTGGCAGCAGGGAACAACTTCCTTCACGAGAAGGCGGTTGATGGTGCGTTCGTTGGCCTCCTCGAGACTTCCGAGATGCATCACGACTGCATCTTTCTTGGTGACCTTTTTCACTCCGGTCTCCCTGTGGGCAGTGGCCGAGCAGAAGTAGTAGTGGGCGGGCTTCGAAGGGTCGTCGCTCTTGAAGGTGATGTGGCGGTTGCCGCGTCCGACATACAGGGCCTCCTTGTACTCGAGGTGGAACTCCTCGTCTCCTACGACTACGGTTCCGGCACCTCCTACATTGAAGATACCCACCTCACGCCTCTGGGTGAAGTAGTCGGCGCGCAGGACCTCGGGAGCCTCGAGGACAAGGTCCTCATTTACGGGGACGGCTCCTCCGGTAATGATACGGTCGAACATCGAATATACCATATTGATTTCGTCGGCGACCATCACGTTCTCAACGAGATACTCCTGGCGGAGACGCTCTGTGGTGTAATGCTTTGCATCGACGTTGCTCGATGCCTGACGTACTGTGCAGTTGATTTTCATATCCTGATGATTATTTGGGTTGCTTGCCTATGTATGCGAGAATACCTCCGTCAACATAGAGGATGTGGCCGTTGACTGCATCGGAGGCGTGTGACGCGAGGAATACTGCGGGTCCTCCGAGTTCTTCGGGCTGGAGCCAGCGTCCTGCAGGAGTCTTTGCGCAGATGAAGCTGTCGAAGGGATGACGGCTGCCGTCGGGCTGAATCTCGCGCAGGGGAGCGGTCTGGGGAGTGGCGATGTAGCCGGGTCCTATGCCGTTGCACTGGATGTTGTACTCGCCGTATTCCGAGCAGATGTTGCGGGTGAGCATCTTCAGGCCACCCTTTGCAGCTGCGTATGCCGACACGGTCTCGCGTCCGAGCTCGGACATCATCGAACAGATGTTGATGATCTTGCCCTCGCGCCTTTCCATCATCTCGGGAAGAACGGCTGAGGAAACGATGAACGGACCTACGAGGTCGATGTCGATGACCTGCTGGAACTCGGCCCTCTTCATCTCGTGCATAGGGATTCTCTTGATGATACCTGCGTTGTTGACGAGAATGTCAATCTGGCCTACTTCCTGGTGAATCTGTTCGACAAGAGCCTTGACATCGTCTTCTTTGGTGACGTCGCAGACATAACCCTTGACGTTCTCGATGCCTGCCTCCTTGTAGTTGGCAAGTCCGCGCTCAAGAGCCGCCTCGTTGATGTCGTTGAAGATGATGTTCTTGATTCCGGCTGCTACGAATGCTTTGGCAATGTTGAAGCCGATTCCGTAAGATGCCCCGGTAATCCAGGCATTCTTACCTTCGAGAGAAAAAGGATTGTTCATGGCTGTTTTGAATTTTTAGTTGATGATTGTCTTTGTATAAGTTTCATAGGAACCACAAAGGTTCTGTCTGTATTTTCGAGGAAGGCTCTGGCGGCAATCTGCCCCATCTGCTTGGGGCTCATCTCAAGCGAGCTGAGGCTGGGACTCGTGATTCCGGTGAAGTATTCGTTGGCCGTGCCCACTATCCCGAAGTCACGTGGAACTTCAAGCCCCTGCTTCTGTGCTGCGTCAAGGGCACCGAGGGCAGAGAAGTCTCCGGCGCAGTAAAGAGCGTCGCAGCCTCTGCGGATAGCCTCCATAGCCGCTTCGTGGCCTGTTTCCCTGAGGATGCAGTCCTCGAAAACCAGACTGCTGTCAAAAAGGATGCCTGAGTCTTCGAGTGCGCTGCGGTATCCCTCGAGCCTGTCGCGGTAGTGTCCGCAGGTCATATGTCCGGCAAGGGTCCCGATGCGCCTGTATCCCTGGGCGAGAAGATGCGCTGTTGCCTCATAAGCCCCGCGGCAGTTGTCGTTCACGACCTTTGCCCCGGGGAGATTCCCGTACACGCGGTCGAACTGAACCAGCCGTATGCCGTCGGACAGGAGGTCGCTCAGGTGCTCTCCGTCCGATACCTCTATGCTGTGGGATATGATTATGCCAGCAACCCTGTTGCGGCTCATTGTCTTGAGGGCTGCGATTTCGCTGCCGAGCGATTCGTGAGTCTGGCTGATGATTACGCTGTATCCAGCTTCGTTGAGAACGGTTTCGGCACCGCTGATTACGCTGCCGAAGAACTGCCTGTTTATGCGGGGGACTATAATGCCCACCGTCTGGGCAGTACCGCGGCGCAGGTTCGAAGCCATCTCGTTGCGCTCGTACCCCATAAGGGCAGCCATCTGCTCGACCTTCTGGCGGGTCTGGAGCTTCACACGCGGGCTCCCGGCGAGTGCGCGCGACACTGTTGAGGGTGTAACGCCCAGAGCATCAGCGATATGAGCTATTGTAACCTTTGCCATTGCCTATACTGCGACAATGCAAAGATACAAAATATCGCTATAAATACAATCGTTTGTATTTTTATTTTCCCTCGTAAATGAGCGAGGCCCAGATGAAGGGGCCCACTCCCTTGGGATCGTTCTCGACAATAGGCTCGCTGAGGTAGTAGTCGAAGTCGCCCGAACGCATCTGCTTACCGCCGAGTCCTCCGACAGCGCAGCACGATGTCATCGAAATTGTTCCGTCGGAGTTCTCGCGTATAAAGGTCTTTACGAAGCTGTCGTAAGCCTGCCTGGAGCGCGTTCCCCATTCGGCGGAATCGAGCCATCCTTTGGAGACTCCCTTCAGGGCTGCATAGACGAACATTATCGAGCAGGTCGATTCGAGATAGTTGCCTTCTCTGGCAGGGCAGTCAAGAACCTGATACCACATTCCCGTGGCAGGATCGGCGAATTTCTGCACCGCTCCAAGGAGGTATTCGAGCTGGTCGGCGAGAACCTTGTGTCCGGGATGGCTTTCGGGGATGATGTCCAGAACCTCCACGAGTGCCATAGCGTACCAGCCGTCAGCCCTGCCCCAGGCATGTGCGGACTGGCCTGTCACGGGGTCTGCCCAGAACATTTTGCGTGATTCGTCCCAGGCGTGTCGGAATAGTCCTGTCGCCGGATCGAAGGTCTTGTCGGCGGCTACCTCAAATTCGTGAACTATGTCGCGGTAACAGCGGTCGGCCTCGGCCGGGTCGCTCTCGAAGCGGGCTGTGTACTGGGCGTAGAAGGGGAGTGCCATATACAGGCCGTCCAGCCACAGCTGGTAAGGATATATCTTCTTGTGCCAGAAGGCTCCAGCCTCGGTGCGGGGCTGCGATTCAACCTGGCTCCTTATGGAGTCGAGAACCGCCTTGTATGAGGATGCACCCAGGCTGTCCCCCTTGGCGAGGGCATCGTCATAGAGTCGGAAATAAATCCTTGCCGGGCAGATGTGGTCAACGTTGTAATTGCTTTTCTTGTAGGTCTTTATCTTCCCCTCGCCTTCGTTCATAAGATCTGCCCAGTTTCTGACGTAGGCATCGACATCCTTCAGTGAATATGTGCGTGCGGCATCCTGAAAGGCAAGCAGTTCGAGCCCCGTGGTATAGTTCCACTTGGGGGTGCCAGCCCTGCCGTCAAGGAAGGTGGCATCGGGGCAGCGGCTTATCTCCGAGCGTATCATCCTTACAGACAGGGGATCCTGCTGCTTGCAGGAGTACAGGGTAGGGAGGAGCGCCAGTGCGCTCAGTATCACTGACAGAGACTTTTTCATTGTTTTGTGTATTGCCCGCCCTGGGTCTGGGCGGCGGTTATGTCACGGACGAGATAGTGCAGATACATCTCGAAGTTGCTGTAGCGTCCCTTTATGTCAAGGGTCTTGGCCGAAGCGTCGGAGGCGTCGTTCTTGTTGAGGGAGAACTTCTCCTCGAACCAGTCGGGCATACCGTCGGAATCGCTGTCCTTAAGGGCTGCAATCTCGTCTGAAGTGGCCTCCAGAACAGGCCATGTGATTCCGTAGGCGCTCTTCACCGCTGCCATATCTGCAATCAGCGAGCCGCTTCCTTCCTTTACGTCATTGCTAATGCGCTTGTCAACTTCGTCCCTGCTGAGCGATGCTCCTGCGTATTTTACGGCAAGTTCCATAGCCTGCTCGGCGCTGTGGGTCGTGATGAAGGCCCGTTCCCCGTCCTTGCCACAGATGGGAAGGGGGGCGGAAAGAGTGCTTCCGTAGTTGGCATGTCCGCTGCCGTTGTGCCAATAAATTCCGTTCCTGTTGTTCGAACTTATGTCTGCGTAATCCGTGTGAACGTTTCCGCTGATGTGCAGGTTCGCGTAGCCTGATTCGATATTCGAGCCTCCGCATTTGCTGCAAGAGCTTGTGTATAGTCCGTAGAGATCGACGAAGTAGTGGCGGTCTTTCGACGAGGGCCCCGGCTTGTAATAGTTGTTCACCACATTGAACCATCCGCCCTCTCCTCCGTAGGTGGAGTTGCTTCCCCAGTCGTAGATAACGTTGTTGCGCATATCGACATTGCCCCTGCGGGCAGGATTGCTGTGGTCCCCTTCATATATATGGGGGTGATCGATGCGTGCGTTGCGCGAGTCGTGATGGGCGAGGATGTTGTGGTGGAACGATGCGTTCTTTCCGCCCCAGAGCCCGCCGTAGCCGTGGCTGCCCTTGGTGTGCAGCTTGCAGTCCTTCATCGACTCGGCAATCAGGCACCATTGCATCGTGAAGTTCTCGTTGGCGTAGAATGATGCGGTCTCATCCACGCTCCAGCTCATTGAGCAATGGTCGAGGATGACGTTGTCCTGGTACCGGCCCCATATCGCATCCTGGCCGTCGGCTTTGCCGTCGCTGATCTGGTCTTCGGTCCACGGGGCTTCGTCTCCGAGCCTGAAGCGCAGGTAGCGTATGATTACGTTGCTGGCCTGGACGGAAGTGGAGTAGTTCTTTATGCAGATGCCGTCGCCGGGTGCCGTCTGGCCGGCAATGGTAAGGTCGGGGTAGTTGATTTTGAGGTCGCTCTTGAGTTCGATGGTTCCGGCAACGTCAAAGACCACTATTCTTGCACCGCTCTGACCCACCGCAGCCCTGAGCGAGCCTGTCCCCGAGTCGTTGAGGTTGGTGACGTGGATAATCTTACCCCCGCGACCTCCGGTGGTGTACATGCCGCCGCCTTCTGCCCCTGGGAAGGCCCTCGTGAGGCCGTCGGCATCTTCCGCTTCGGGAATAAGAAACTCTTTGTACAGCTTTTCGGCCGTGGCCCCGTCGTCAGAGGGTTTGTCTCCTCCTGCCGAGGGATTCTCTGTCTGGTTGCCATCCCCGGGCTTATCAACAGAGGGTTTGACACATCCGCAGGCTGCCAAGAGCACCGCGGCCAGTATGCAAATTGTCTTTTTCATATTCAGAATACCTTGAAATACCATTCTACAGGCTGTTGTATGCCGTTTTTGTCTTCTTCTGTCCCGGGGTTCAGGACATTCCCGGGGGTGTATTCGGCAAGCTGTCTGGAGGAAAGCCGTCGTGCCCATCTGACCCGTGGCCCCCTCGCGCCTTCGCCCCGGCTTCCGTGCTCGGCATAGAAGGTGGTGGCGTGTGCGTAGGGTTTGTCCCAGTCGTGCCACCCCTGGGGAAGTATGTGGCCCCCGAGTTCGCAGTCGATGAACACCGTTCTGGCGTACTTGCGCCAAGGGCGTCCGAGATAGCATCTGTCAACACCTTCAGCGGCGGTGATGCGGCAGTTCCTGAACACATAACCGAACTTCTGCCCCCGAGGAGTGCTCGCGGCCGTTATGTAACTGTTTTTCTTGCAGAGTATCGTACATCCTTCGAACCAGCAGGTCGAGGCCCCGAAGATAAAGTCGGTGGTCCCCTCGATGTGGCAGTCCCTGAAATAATGGCGCTGCCCCTTTCCGTAGGTGTAGATTGTGTCCTGGTTGCCTACGAAGCGGCAGCGTATGAAGGCTGCCCTGTCGGCAGCCACGCTTATCGCACAGGCCTGGGCTATCTCCCTGCCCTCGCCGGCGCTGTTCTCGAAAGTGATGTTCTCTGCCAGAAAGTCGTCGGCATAAACGAATACCGTTGAAGTCGCCGATGTCCCCATTGGGAATCCGGCAGCATTGCTGCGAAGGGCATAATCGTCCCAGCTGATAACGGTGTTCGCTGCATCCTCGCCTATGAGATGGAGCCTCTGTTTCGAGGTAGGAATTGTCAGTTTCTCGCGATAGATGCCCGGTTTTATCACTATCTCGGTAGCTGTCTGCTTGCAGTAGTCGGGTGCAGCCCAGATTGCCTCCTGAATGCTGCGGAAATCTCCGCTGCCGTCCTGGGCCACTGTGAATCCGAATGCGGCAGCATCAAGGCTTAAAAGGCACGCCGCGAGAATGACTGTTGCTCTGATGTTCATTCGCTTACAAGGTTTCTGACTTCATAGGTGCTTAAGGCCTCGCCCTCTTCGGGATGCACTTCTACGCCTTTCAGCCTTACATTCTCCGAGTAGCGTATCTCAATTCCCTTGCGCGAAGTTATGGTGCAGTTTTCGATATCGATTCCGCTTACCGGCATTTCGGGCAATCCGTTGAAGTACATAGCCCTTCCGGCTCCGTTGCACACCACGTTACGTATATGGATATCGCGGAATGCGGGAGTTGTTTCATCGGCCTCGGGAACGCTTGCAGCTACGCTCTGGCCTGCCCCTTCCCCGGCTTCAAGAGCTTCAACTGCCGACTTTCCTCCGTAGAAGAGGTCGAAGAGAAGGGTTTCAGTAACGATGTCGGTCATAAATATGTCACTGATCCAGATTCCATCGACGACTCCTCCGCGTCCCCTCTTGCTCTTGAACCTGAGTCCCACGTCGGTTCCGAGGAAACGGCAGTTCGATACGCTCACGTCGTGCACTCCTCCGCTCATCTCGCTTCCGACGACAAAGCCGCCGTGTCCGTGATATACGGTGCATCCGTCAACAACCAGCCTGCGGGTGGGAGCGGCCCTGCGGCGTCCGTCCTCGTCCTTGCCCGACTTGATGCAGATGGCGTCATCGCCCACGTCAAAGGTAGAGTTTACGAGAATGAAGTCTTCGCAGGAGTCAATGTCTATCCCGTCGCCGTTCTGGGCGTAAGACGGGTTGCGGACAATTATATCCTTGACTATCACCTTCTTGCAGAGAAGAGGGTGTATGTTCCAGCAGGGTGAGTTCTGGAAGGTGCATCCCTCGATAAGAACATTTGTGCAACTGCGCAGCGACACCATCTGCGGGCGGAGGAACCTCTTGATTGTCTCGGGGTCAATCCCGTCGGCAGGAACGTTCATATTGGCTGTAGCCTCGGTCGTGAGGTAGGCCTCGTCGGGATACCAGCAGTCTCCCTTTTCGTTGACAACTCCACCCGAAGCTAGTTTCTTCTTCCACTGCGAGGCGGGAACCTTTCCCTTCTTGAGAGGTCTCCAGTCCTGGCCGTTGCCGTCGAATACTCCGCTCCCGGTAATGGCAATGTCGTGTGCTCCCTCGGCGCTGAGGGGAGCCTCGCAGCGGTAGGTGTCCAGTCCCTCGAAAACTGTTCTGATGATGGGGTAGAGGTCAGGGTTGGAGTCGAAGAGAACGACAGCACCATATTCGAGATGCAGTTCGATGTTGCTCTTGAGCCTTATCGGGCCTGTCTTCCATATTCCGGCGGGAACATTCAGGCGGCCTCCTCCGAGACTTTCGAGACGCTCTATTGCCGATGCGAATGCTTCGGTGTTGAGGAATATCCCGTTACCGTTCCCACCAAACTCGGTCAAGTCAACAGAATTCCCGGGGATATAGGGCCTTTCGATGCTTTCCATCTCGAAAGGAAGGCCCTTGAGGAGGTAGTCGAACTCTCCCTTGCCCTGACAGCAGGACGAAAGGGATATGATTGCAAGAGTAATAGAAAGAATGCAGATTAGTCTGTGCATATACAAAAGTGGTTAATCGCCTGCAAATATAGCATTTATTTGTGAATAGCCTCCAGATGGCACGGAATTTTCGTGAACGAGCACGATTTTTACGGAAAATATTTTCAGTTTTAGAAAAATATATTGATATTTGCAGGCCGGATTACAAATTCGGCAACGCACTAATAGCTGAAACCAATTAGATTTATTAACCAAATTTATTGACAATGAACAAATTATTCATCAAGATTACCCTCTTGATGTCACTCCTGTCCGCATCGCTCGGAGCAGGAGCTCAGACTGTAAAGGGAGTCGTCAAGGATGCCAATGGAGATGTCCTTCCGGGTGTTTCCGTTATCATCAGCGGTACGACTACAGGTGTATCTACAGGCCTGGACGGTGATTTCAGCATCTCTGTCCCCGATGTCAAGACTGCCAGCCTTGTCTTCAGCTGCATAGGACTGAAGGACGAGGTCGTAAAACTTGAAGGGCGTACCGTCATCGACGTAGTAATGGTCGAGGACAACAATTTCCTCGAGGAGACTGTCGTCATCGGTTATGCCACCGTAAAGAGACGCGACCTTATGGGCTCGGTCAGTTCGGTCGATACCAAGGCTCTTACTGCCGCGCCAGTAGTCTCGGTTACCGAGGCTCTTACCGGTAAAATGGCAGGTGTTCAGGTCACCACCACCGAGGGTGATCCCGATGCCGAAATCAAGATTCGTGTCCGTGGCGGCGGTTCCATCACCCAGGACAGTTCGCCTCTGTACATCGTGGACGGTTTTCCTGTCGAGAGCATCAACGACATCCCTGCTGCCGACATCCAGTCCATCGACATCCTCAAGGACGCCTTCTCTACGGCCATATACGGGAGCCGCGGTGCCAACGGCGTTGTTCTCGTTACCACCAAGTCGGGTGCGTCCGGCAAGGTTACCGTCAGCTATTCGGGATATGCCGGATTCAAAAGAATGGCAAACAAGTCTGCCATCACACCTATGTCTTCTTACGAATTCGTGAAGAGCGTATATGAGCTTGCCGCGCTGGATAACAAGATTGACACTCAGTACACTCCCTACTTCGGAACATTCCAGGATATCGACCTCTACAAGAACCAGCCTACAAACGACTGGGTAGAACAGGTATTCGGAAAGACGGGCAAGATGAACAACCACAATCTCAACGTATCCGGAGGTTCCGACAAGGTCAAGTGGGCTGCCAGTTTCGCACATATGGGAGACGAGGCCATTATGGTCGGGTCCAACTACCAGAGGAACAACCTCTCCTTCAAGGCCCGTTTCACTCCTACCAAGAAGGTGGCATTCGACGTCAATGCACGTTACTCCGACACCCATGTAAGGGGAGCGGGAGCCAACTCCATCAACGACACCGGTACCAACTCCGGCAACGGCCGTCTCAAGCACGCCGTCCAGTACACTCCGCTCCCGATTCTCGGGGCCGGTGCCGAGAGTGACATCGAAGAGGACTATGGTGACAACGTGCCTCCCCTTCAGTCGATAGCCGACAATGACACACGCCGCATACGCAAGGACTGGACTGTCAACGGAGCCTTCACCTGGCACATCATCGACAATCTCGACCTCAAGATTGAGGGTGGTCTTAACGACTGGATTCAGACCGACGAGCACTTCTACGGTGTTTCGACATACTACTCGAGACAGAATTCGCTGTACCCCGGCAAGCCTGCCAACATCCACAAGGATTCGTACCGCAAGCGCCTCCGCAATACCAATACCCTGAACTACAACTTCAAGGATATCTTCGACCCCGACTTCCACCGTCTCGACCTTCTCCTCGGACAGGAGTATATCCACACCAGTTCCAACAACCTCACCGCAATTGTAGAGGGTTTCCCTTCCTTCTATGATGCCGAGACTACCTGGAATTTCCTTAGCTCCGGTATAGCCAGAAGCACGAGCAACTACTTCAATCCCGACGACAAGCTTCTCTCCTTCTTCGGCCGCGCCAACTACGTGATTCTCGACAAGTATTCCCTGTCAACCACCCTGCGCGCCGACGGTTCGTCAAAGTTTGCCAAGGGACACCAGTGGGGTTTCTTCCCTTCGTTCGCAGCTGCCTGGACCCTCAGCAACGAGGACTGGATGAGCGGCGCTTCAAACATTGACAACCTCAAGCTCCGCTATTCGTTCGGTACTGCAGGTAACAATAACATCCCCTCTGGAGTTACCCAGATGGCCTTTACCTCTGCAAGTACCTCATATGTACACGGAGCTCCCATCATCTTCACTCCTACCAAGGTCGGAAAGTACAGCATCATGCCCAACTCCGAGCTGACCTGGGAGACCACCTATTCACACAACATAGGCCTCGACTTCGCCTTCTTTGCGAGCAGGGTCAAGGGTAGCCTCGAGGTTTACAGCAACCTCACCGACAACCTCCTGATCATGTTCCCTACCGGTGGTTCGGGATACGACTACCAGTACCGCAATCTCGGTGCAGTGCAGAATACCGGTGCCGAGCTCTCGCTCGACCTGGTCCTGGCCGAGAAGAAGGACTGGGGAGTCACCGCAGGCTTCAACATCTCTTATAACAAGAATGTAGTGAAGAAGCTCGGCCTCGAACAGATTACGGCACAGTCATACTGGGCCAGTACCGAAATAGGCGATGATTTCATCGTCCAGGTAGGCCAGCCTCTGGGCAATATCTACGGATACAAGTGTGACGGACGCTACGAGGTCTCCGATTTCACATGGGATTCTACCAACTCCGAGTGGGTGCTCAACGACGGTGTCGCCGATGACTCCTCTGTCCTGGGCGGCTACTTCGGCCCCGGTGCCCTCAAACTCAAGGATATCGATGTGGCAAAGGATGCCGATGGCAACCCTGTTTCCAGCAATGTCGGAAAAGTTGACCAGAACGACAAGACCGTCATCGGAAATACTCAGCCCAAGCTTGTCGGAGGTTTCAATCTGAATGCCTATTGGAAGGGATTCGATTTCTCAGCCAACTTCAACTATGTGTGGGGCAATCAGATTTACAACGCCAACAAGATTGAGTTCACCTCCTCGAGGCGCTACTATCGCCGCAACTTCATCACTATGATGGACTCTTCCAACCGTTGGACCAACATCGACTGGACAACCGGTGAAGTCATCACCGACCCCGAGAAACTTGCGGCAGTAAACGCCAATACCACCATGTGGAGCCCCAATATCGGCAGGGCTGTCCTGACTGACTGGGCTGTCGAAGACGGCAGTTTCCTCCGCCTTTCTTCGGCTACCATCGGATACACTCTCCCCGAGAGCGTCGCTTCAAAGATCAGGGCCAAGAGCCTGCGCGTATATCTGACCGGAGGCAACCTCTTCTGCCTTACCCGTTACAGCGGATATGACCCCGAGGTTGACACCCGCCGCGAGACTCCTCTCACTCCCGGAGTTGACTACTCCGCATATCCCAAGAGCCGCAGCATAGTGGCCGGCATCAATCTGACATTCTAACAGGGAGGACAAGACAATGAAAACATCAAGAATATTTATCCTCGCATCAGCGCTGTTCGGCCTTTGCTCGGGTCTTGTGTCCTGCGACCTGACCAGCGAGACCAAGTCCACCTTCGACGAGTCCGTGGTATTCTCCAACAAGACACTTGCAGAATACAACGTGCTGTCTATCTATGAGGTTTTCGGACATACCAATTCGCACCGCGGCCGTTATCTTACATATTACGGACACAATACCGATATCGAGGTTTACCTTCAGGACCTCGAGGCAAACCAGAACTCTGCCAAGCCTCAGATTTCAAAGTACAACATTACGGTAAACAACACTGAACTCAACCGTAAGGACGGTCCTTACAACGAACTCTTCATAGGTATCGAAAGGGCCAATCTTGCCATCAGCGGGCTCCGCAAATACGGAAACATCGAGTCGGACAGCGAAATGGCCGCTCTATACGGCGAGGCTCTCGTGGCACGTGCTCTCCTTTACACCGAGCTTATGAAGGCTTACGGTGAGGTTCCCGCCCGCTTCGAACCTATCGCTCCCGAGACCATCTATGTCAACAAGGCCGACAGAGACGTTATCTTCAAGCAGTTGCTCTCCGACCTCGAGGAGGCAGCCCCTCTGCTGAGCTGGCCTCTCAAGAGTGAGGCAACCCAGGAGACTACCCGTCCCAGCCGTGCATTCGCTCTCGGTCTGTATGCCCGTCTTGCCCTTGTTGCAACAGGCTGGGCACAGCGCCCCGACGACGGCAAGGTCGGAACCGGCAATGAAGGTTCGGTACGCAAGTCGGTAGATCCTATGTTTGCAGAGCCTACCGAACTCTATACCAAGGCTCTTGGCTATCTTCAGGACATCATCGACCACGCCGGTCTTAGCCTTTATTCAGACTACGAGGCCCTTTGGAAAGACTTCAACAATATGGTCACAAAGGCCGGGAAGGAGGTTATCTATGCCCTTCCTATGAGTCACGAGGGAGATGGCCGCGGAAGGTGGAATTACACCTACGCAATTCGTGCCGAGGGCGGTTCTGCTTTCTTTACCGAGAAAGCGGACCAGAGCAAGGGCGGTGCCGTAGGCCCTGTTCCCACAATGTTCTGGAGGTATGGCAAGCACGACCAGAGGCGTGATGTCAGTGTTGTGAATTTCCATACAACCCCCGCCGGTTCGGCTGACAGGCAGGCTCTTTCAGGCGGCGAGAAATGGTATTTCGGCAAGTATCGCTTCTATTGGATGACCACCAAGCCCTACAGCGGTGGCAACGATGACGGTTGTAAGCCGGTATATATGCGTTACTCGGACATTCTGCTGATGGCTGCTGAAATCGCCAACGAACTCGGCGACCTCGTTTCCGCAAAGAAATATCTCAAGGAAGTGCGTACCCGTGCTTACCGTGGCTACGAATCCGAGGCCGAAGCCTATGTCAATGCCATCTCCTCAAAAGATCAGATGTTTAACGCCATCGTTGACGAGAGGGCTCTGGAGTTCCTTGGAGAGATGCTCCGCAAGAGTGACCTCATCCGCTGGAATCTTCTCGAGACCAAGATTGAGGAGACCCGCACCGAGATGCAGGCCCTGTCGGACCGCAGTGGCAAATTCGCCGACATCGCATCGAACGTATATTGCAAGTATTCCCCTGACGGACTCACAATAACCGACTTCTGGGGTTATGAGCACGGCCAGACCGAGGCTCCCGAGGGAGATGGCTGGAAGCCTTATCTCGACTCGCAGGGTTCCGCCCCGAGCAACTACTTCTCTATGAGCGAGAAGAAGATGAATTCATTCTACTTCAGCGCTTACTCGCCTAATCAGAGGCAGTGGTGGCCTATCCCCGAAGTGTCCATCATCGATGCCCAGGGTGCACTCGTAAACGATTACGGCTTCTAAACAACTGACTGAATATGAAATATTTATCCAAAATAACACTGGCATTCGCCCTGGCTTCGGCTTCTCTCCTTGCAGTTTCCTGTGTCGAGGAGATGCCCGCAGTCAACGAAGAGATAGTTCTTACCCGCTGTCTTACGCCTACCGACCTCAAGCTTGTAGATGAGGGACAGACCCTGTCCTTCTCCTGGACCAAGACTCGCGGAGCTGATTCTTTCGTCGTTGAAATCTACGACAACGAAGCAATGACAGGAACTCCCGTAAAGACAATCGAGGTCTCTGCGGAGCAGACCCTTCCTGTTACTGCATATCTCGACCCTGACGTGACCTACTGGTCCCGTGTCAAGGCCGTTGACTCCACCGGCAAGATGGAAGACTCCAACTGGGCATCCTTCCGCAAGGTCGAAGTGGTTCCCATCAAGTCTGCACTCGACCCCGTACTCGTCGAGAGGGCTGCCTCATCCATCACCATCAGCTGGACAAGCGACCCTGAGGTTGATCATATCCGCATAACCCCTGCCCTTGACGGAAGTTCAGAATACACCAAGGTAGTTCTCTCGAAGACAGAGGTTTCCACCGGAAAGGCCGTCGTCAGCGGTCTGTCGGCTTCGACCTACTATACCCTGGCCGTTCACTTCTCCAGCGCATCACGCGGCAAGGTGACAGCCTGGACCCTGCCCGATGCAAGCGGAGCAAGCGTGGTGGTTGATACCGCCCAGTTCAAGCAGCTCATTCGTGACGGCGCTTCCAAGATTCTGGTTCCTGCATCCGATACTGCTTTTGTGATTGGGAATGTGGTTGTATCTCAGCCTCTTACCCTTATCGGACAGCCTTCTTCCGAGGGCGTGATGCCTACCGTTGTCGGTGGTTTCCACCTTACTGCGGGAGCTACGGCTCTGCGCATCGAGTCTCTTAAGTTCGATGGCAAGGACTACACCTACGGCCACGTCATTACTCTCGACGAGGCTGCCGCCGGCCTCGGAGTTGACATTGTGAACTGCGAGTTTACCCGTTACACCAAGGGTTTCTTCTACGACAACTTTACAAGTGCTGTCAACCATCTCTCCCTCGACGGTGTTTATTGCTACGATTTCAAGGCAAGCGGCGGTGACTTCATTGATATTCGTCCTGCCGGAACCTACGGAAACATCGCGGTCATCAACAGTACCTTCGCCAATGGTCAGCGCGACTTCATCCGTATTGACAAGGCCGAGGTCACAAGCTTCATCCTCGACCACTGCACCCTCAACAACTGGTGTGCTGCCGGAACCAACAACGGAATCTTCTACGTTCGCGGAACTGTCACTTCCTTCGTCTGCTCGAACAATCTGTTCCTCAACGAGAAGGGAGGCGAGAAGAACTGCCTCGTGCGTCAGGCAACATACAAGTTCCCTTCCTTCAGCGGCAACTGGTTCTACAATGTAGGAGGCAGTGAGGATCCTTTCCTGAAGAACGTCACTGAGGCCGTTGCTACAACCGAAGGGGGAATAGTCAAGGACTCACCCTGTGTAGATACCGATGCCCTTATCTTCAATCTCACCGACAAGAAGCTTATTGAGAAGCAGATTGGCGACCCCCGCTGGATTGAGCCTTATGTAAAGGTAGTCGAAGACCTCACCCAGGAAGTTACTGTTCCTGTGAAGACCTGGGAACTCACCAACTCCAAGACCTTCTACAAGCAGGCTGCCGAGGATATGGTGCGTGACGGTATCCGCTTCTATGTGAAGGAGAAGCCCGTTGTGTTCGAAGCCGACGGATTCCTTCTGACAGATGCTGCCGTTCTTGAGGAAGGCAAACCAGTTGACTGCGGTCTCGGAATCAAAGTCGCAGGCCCCGGCTCTCTGGTGATTTCGACCGGTACTGCTGGCGACGGCAGCGCTCTTGCGGTAGTAAACATCGACGGCAAGCCCGTAATCGGAGTCCCTGCCGGTGCAAACAACACCAAGGTCGTTTTCGATGCAGTTTCCAGCGAACAGACCATATATGTATATGGTACAGGTGCCGTAAAGATTACTTCTCTGCAGTGGAGTGACGATGTCGAAACCGGTGGCAGCAACATCCTCGACGTTCCTGTGCCTGTTGCCGACCTTACTTCTGTGAATGAGGGAGAAGACAAGATCATCAACATCAGCTGGGACGCCGTCTCCAAGGCCGGTTCTTATGCTGTTACCCTCGACGGAGTATCAAAGGGCAGTGTCACCGAAACTTCATATTCTCTCCAGACCTCTACCCTTGCGCCCGGTGAACACGTCATTGGCATTGTGGCTATGCCTGCAGCCGAAGACCTGGTGCGCCAGCCTTCGGAAGCTGCCAAGGTCAAGTTCACCGTCGTCGAAGTGCTCAAGCAGGTTCTGGTCGAGACAGTATGGGATTCGCTCTACTTCAAGGCCTGTTCTGCCAAGTTTGGCACCGATGCCATAAAGACTGACTTTGTCGAGAAGAATCTCGGATATGTAAACGGCACAGGCTCCGGCTTCAAGTTTGCCAAGACCGAACTCAAGACCGACGGCTCCATCTACCGTTGCCAGATGGCCGGCAGCGGAGCCATCACCGACGGCAAGCTCACCAAGTGCGGTATGCAGATTATGGTTGGTGGAAACGGTACTCTCGAAATTATGGCTACTGGTTCTGGCGATGCCGCGCGAGAGCTCATAGTGAACGGCGTCAAGTACGACGTTCCCGCCTGCAAGGATGCCGCAGGACCTCTCGATGCAGTCAAGCTGAGCATTCCTGTGACAGCCTCTCCCGGTGACGTCATCAGCTGGTGCTCAAAGTCAGGCGGACTCAATATCTATTGCGTCAAGTGGACCCCCGCAGCTGCAGAACTGGTGGACGAGACTGCCATCAACGTATCCTGGAATGCAGACTATTATAACCTCGAAATATATCCCGAGCAGTCTTATGCAGAAGATGTGACCATCGAGAAGGTGACATACTATGCTGCCGAAGGCAAAACCATCAAATGGGCTTCAAATCGTATGCAGTTTGGTGGCAAGCCCAGCTACGACAACGAGACCTATCCCGGAGTCACCCTGCCGACCGGCGGGGCCCGCTATGCCACCTTCAAGATCACCAAGCCTGGTACCATCAAGGTATTCTTCTACAGCGGCGGAAGCAGTAACACCGGACGCAACGCCAGTGTCGTTCTGGAGACCAATGTCGGAGGAACAAAGTCCGCAAAGACCCTCTATTCGGCAGATGCCGCCTGCAGTACCTCTGCCGTTGACGGTCTGGCCGAGATTACAGTCACAAAGGCAGACCTTGCCGGAATAACCGAGGCTGCCGTGGTGTACCTGTTCTCAAACAACAACACCATCCAGATAACGCAGCTCGGCTTCGAGCCCGCCTCCTAGCTCATCCTCCCAAACACAAACCCCGGGGTTAGTTCGTGACTAGCCCCGGGGTTTGGTGTTGGGTGGGTCTTCTCTGCCTAAAGAAATCGCTGCAAGGTTTATCGTCATCAAGCGGACTATACACTCAATATCTCCAGACACTCTTCTATGGTAAGTGCTTCTTTTTCAGTGAAGAAGCCGCTGCGGATGCGTCTGAGTCCGCTGAGGAAGGCCCCGCTGCCGAGTGCCTCTCCAAGGTCTCTGGCAAGAGCCCGGATATAGGTTCCTTTCGAACAGGTGACGGATAGAACTGCCGTCGGAAATTGATACGCAGAAATGTCTGCCACGCGTATCCTGCCA
>JAQXJU010000087.1 GCA_029009115.1 Bacteroidales bacterium
ACGACCAGGAACTCGTCCACGTCGGTCCCTATCACAAGGTCGTAGCGAAAGAAGAGTTCCGCAGCCTTGGACGACAGAAAAGCGATGCGGCCCCTGTCGCCTTCGCGGACATTGCCTTCTATATGCGCCACCACCTCGACATTGACCCCGTCACAAAAATCGGGCACCCGTTGGTCGAGGCCATCGAACCAGACATACAGGTTTTCGCGCCCGAGCTGGGCACCGTAGTAGTCAACCCACTTGCGCAGGAAGACTTCGTCATTACGCAGCATTGTGAGCGCTGCTATCCTCTTTTTGCCCATTTCCATCTCTTGTGTGTCCACAGGTAATTGGCGGGGTCCTTGCGCAGGTCCTCTTCGAGAAGCTCGTAGTAGCGTTCCATAATGGTTCTGACATCCACCTTGGAGGCATCTTCACAGATAGGTACATAGCTGATTACATACCGGCCCCTGCCCTGACGCTCCATCCTCAGGTAGCATACAGGCATGGCGAATTTGCGGGCCAGGGCGGCTCCCCCTGTCATAGTCTTGCACTTGCGCCCCATAAAGCTTATCTCGATATTGGCAGGAGACTTGAAATAGGGTCTCTGGTCGGTAATGATGAAGTAGAACTTGCGCTGCGATATATGCTCATAGACATAGCGCACGAGCTGTCTGGTCTCGACATACCCCGGGAAGGGTTTCACTGCCATGGGAGCAGTGCGGTTCAATGCCATGATACTGTCCCACACCTTGTTGTCGAGCTGTTTGTGAACGACACAGACATTCTCCTCCCTGAGTGTGGTGCCGTGGCCGCAATACTGGATGAAGCCACCCAGCAGCTCCCAATTTCCGCAATGGCCCAGAAGAGTAATCACCGACTTGCCGCCCTGCGACAGCTGCTCTACGAATTCGGGATTGCTGACCGTAACGAGATTCTGCCTGAGCAGCCTCCGGGGGTTGTGGCAGGCGCCGAACCATATTGTCTCCACTACAATGTCGGCAAAATGCCTGTAGAAATCTTTGACTATCCCGTTGATCTCGGCGGGTGTCTTGTCCAGAAAAGCCTGGCGTATGTTGTCCCTTACAACAGAGAGCCTGTAGCGGAAAACGCAGCGGGCAAGCCATGCAATGAAAGGAGAGAGAGCGTAATGCACCTTGAGCGGAATTGAGCCCAATGCCGTCATCAGGCCTCTCAGTATTGTAGTTACGAAAGCTGTCATTTCAAACAATCTGCTGTGAAAGTGTGCGAGGATGCTATCATTTCCTCGGGGGTTCCTTCAAATACAACTTCTCCACCCTTGTCACCGGCGTCGGGGCCCAGGTCAATGACCCAGTCGGCGCTTCGAATGACATCGGGGTTGTGCTCTACAACCACAAGGCTGTGCCCCCGCGAGAGAAGCACGTCGAAGGAAGCGAGCAACTTTTCGACATCTGCAAAATGCAGGCCTGTGGTGGGTTCGTCGAAAATGAACATTATCTTCTCCTGGTCCGGCCTGTCGGAACCGAGGGAGAGGAAATATGCCAGTTTGATGCGCTGACTCTCGCCGCCGGAGAGGGTGCTGGACGACTGCCCGAGCTTGAGATACCCCAGACCCACATCTACCAGAGGCTGGAGCTTGGCGGCAACAGAGCGTGCAATCTCATCGCCCTGGGAGAAGAACTCTATGGCCTCGTCAACGCTCATACACAATATGTCGTAGATATTCTTGTCTCTGTAGCGGACTTCGAGAACCTCGGGTTTGAAGCGTTTGCCCGAGCAGGACTCGCAGACCATAGTGACATCTGCCATAAACTGCATCTCCACCTTGACAATGCCGTCTCCCTGGCACTCTGGGCAGCGTCCGCCCTCAGCATTGAAGGAAAAGTGCTGGGGGGTCAGCCCGGCTGCCTTGGCCGAAGGCAGCGAGGCAAAGAGCCTGCGAACCTCGTCATAGACTTTCAGATAAGTGAGGGCATTGCTTCGCGAACTCTTGCCTATTGGATTCTGATCGACGTACTCCACGCGGGAGATTCTGTCGGTATTGCCTTCGAGCCCGGCAAATACTCCGGGAAGATCGCCGCTCCCGCCAAGCAGCCTGTTGAGCGCAGGGTAGAGAATATCTCCCACGAGCGAGGACTTGCCGCTTCCGGACACTCCGCTCACCACGGTCAGGACTCCGAGAGGGATTCTTACATCTCCACCCTTCAGATTGTGCTCACGCACGCCTTTCAGCAAGATGGAATAAACCCAGCTGCGCTTCTGGCGGTGGTAGCGCTCCCTCTGGCCGCTGAGATACTGCAAGGTCAGGGATGAGTCGATGAAGGTTTGGCTGAGCTGCCCTCCGGCATTGCCCTCGAACACTATCGAGCCACCCTCACCACCTGCTCCGGGGCCCATATCCACCAGAAGGTCGGCGGCCCGGATGATCTCTTCATCGTGTTCTACGACAATGACCGTATTCCCGAGGTCACGCAGGCGGCGCAGGACCTCGATTAGTTTCTGGGTATCGCGGGGATGAAGCCCTATCGAAGGCTCGTCGAGGATGTACATCGACCCTACCAGTGAACTTCCGAGGGCGGTAACGAGGTTTATTCGCTGGCTTTCTCCGCCCGAGAGGGTGTTGCAGGCGCGGTTCAGGGTAAGGTAGCCAAGTCCCACGTCCGAGATGCACCTGAGCCTCGAGAGTATCTCCGAAAGCGGTTCGCTGACCACAGAACTCTCGTATTCAGTAAGTTCGAGTTTCTCGAAAAAGCTTATCAGTGAGCCGACATCCATCGACATCAGTTCGTGGATGTTCTTTCCTCCGACCTTCACGTACAGGGCATCGTGACGCAGGCGCGAGCCGTGGCAGGAGTTGCAGACCGTCCTTCCGCTGAACCTGCCGAGCATATACTTGTACTGAATCTTATAGCGCTGCGATTCAACCATCTCGAAGAATTCACTGATTCCGACCAGAGAGCCGGGATCGCCCTCGACGCTGCGGGCATTCCACACCGTATCTCTCTGCTGTTCGGAAAGATCGCACCAGGGGATGAAGACATCTATCCCGTAGCGGGGGGCACACTCTATGAGATGCTCGCGGAACCAGCCCATCTTGTCGCCTTTCCAGCAGGCTATCGCCCCGTCGTAGATGCTTTTGGTCTTGTCGGGAATTACCAGGTCCTCGCTTATGCCTATGACCTTGCCCAGACCTCCGCACACGGGGCAGGCTCCGAGAGGCGAATTAAAGCTGAACATCTCCTCGAAGGGCTTGACGAAAATCATCGAGTCCATCTCAAAGCGGGTGTTGAAATCGCGCCGTGAGGAGTTGCTGACCACGCTCATACGGCCGTTCCCCCTCTCAAAAGCATCGGACACCGAGCTCGAAAGCCTGGTCGTATCGAAAGGACGGCGCATTCTATCCACCAGGAGGCTGGCTCCGGACGGAAAGTCCGAAGGATTGCGGAGCACGTCATCGATACGCAGGGCCGAGTCTCCCGCAAAGAGTCTCGAATAGCCCTGCTGCTTGAGCGAGAGCAGAAGTTCTACCTTGTCCTCGCGCTCGTCCCAGTCAAGGGGAGCAAGTATGTAGAGGGTATCTTCAGAATCGTCGAGACCTGCAATCCAGGACATCACATCTGCGGGCGTACTGCACCTGACCTCCTCTCCGCTCACGGGCGAGAAGGTTCTTCCGATGCGGGCAAACAGGATGCGCAGGAAATCGTAGATTTCGGTAGTGGTAGCCACGGTCGAGCGGGGGTTCCGGGTATTCACCTTCTGCTCTATGGCTATAGCCGGAGGAATTCCTTCGACCGAGTCCACGTCGGGTTTGCTCATCCTTCCGAGAAACTGACGGGCATACGAGGAAAGGCTCTGCGCAAAGCGGCGCTGACCCTCCGCAAAAAGGGTATCGAAGGCCAGCGAAGATTTGCCGCTCCCGGAAACACCGGTGATTACCACGAACTTATCCCGCGGCAGTTCCAGAGTTATGTTCTTGAGATTGTTGACTCTGGCTCCTCTGATTATGAGTTTTTCCTCCAAATCTGTCAGCTTGTTTTCTTTCTGAAACGGTCCATAACCTTTTGCCTGACCTCTTCCATCCTTTGGATGATGCGCATTTCCTGTATGCTGTCAAGGTTGGGGAAGCGACTGCGGACCTTTTCGAGTTTGTCTCTGTGGAAGGCCTGGACGTGCCTCTCTCTCTTATCCTCGTACATCTCGTCAAAGCATACCAGAATGGCGGTTTCGACCGCATCGCAAAGGTCGTAGCAACGGGCCGTACCGAATACCTTCACAGTCGAAGAAGTGTTCATATAGGAATTCACAAGCGGCGGGATATTGCAGCCGAACGAGCGCACCGCCGACTTGAGGTTGCGGTAATCCGCCTTGTATTCCTCGTCTTTGAGAATGAGATCAAGAAGATGAGGGTCATTTGAGAGAAGAACGGGATCGATGGGTCTCACAAGTTCATCCTTGTCGGGGAAGTGCTTGTCCATGAAACGAAATATCAGGTCCCTCGCCCCAATGGGGAGCGAATTATATATAGTCATCTTGCCAAAGAGGAAGATGATGCCCGGATGCGAGAGGGTTATGGCCGCAATCCCGTCCCAGAGATTGTCGAGGCTGTAGATAGCCTTCGCCCCTGCCTTCGAGCTCTGGTATTCGGGAGCCACGAACGAGCGTCCGAGTTCCATAGTATGGGGGAGGTAGTCGCGGATGAAGCGGTCCGAGAAACGGAACAGATGACTGGTTGCCAGAACAGGCTGGCCATTTTCGTCAAGCTTGACATCCGGCCCAAGTATGAATCTGTAGCCGCCGAGTATGGCCTTTGCATCGGGGTCCCACACAATCATCTGTCTGTAAGGGACTTCCATAGTATCAAACTCATCCAGATCGCAGGACTTACCCGAGCATCCTCCCTCGGCACGGAAGCACTCTTCACGCAGTCTTCCGACCTCCCTCAAAAGGTTGGGGGCAGTCCTTCCGTCGAATACATACAACTCGTTCCCGGCTTTGTTGGTATTGCAGAGCTTGCGTTCGGGAGTCAGTTCCTCAATCAGAAGATTGACATCTACAGGGGGGATGATAGTTTCCATATCACAGGCAGATTAGATTTGATATACCTGCTCCCGCACCCAGGCAGCCCACTGAAGGGGTGTCTTTGAAGAATTAAAGAATTCGGGAGGAACTGGGGTTCCGAAACGGACCGTAAAATGCTGGCCACGAGCCCTGTACATTTCGTCGGGCAGGGTAATCATTTCGATATTGAACTTAATGCCGAGCTTCTTGCGAAGACGCGCTATGCGGTAGAAGCGGGAGCTGTTGACGGCATCGAAAAAAACCGGAACAATCTTTCTGCCGCTGGCCTTGCTCTGGGTGATGAAAGTCTTTGTCCAGGGCAGGTCCTGAATCTTCCCGTCAATCTTGCGTGAGCACAGGCCCGCGGGGAAAATCATTATCTGCTTGTCGGACTGAAATATATCATTCACCAGCGAAACAAGATTACGGGCCTGACTGCCGACCTTGTTCACTGGAATTCCAAGGGGGCGCAGACCTGGCACGGCCAGAAGGAAATCGTTCATAAGAGCGCCCACGCTTCCGAAGGCAGTGCCTACCAGACTAGCCAAAGCCACACCGTCTATCCCTCCCAGGGGATGATTGCAGGCGAAAGTATATCTGGTTCCGTCGGCAGGAATATTCTCAAGGCCCTTGACATCAAGGGTGACTCCGAGATACTTCACAGCTTCGGTGCAGAACTCCACACCTTCGTAGCCCTTCTCGAAGAATGCGTTGAGATAGTCTATGTGAAGGAAACGCTTCAGAAAGCGCAGGAGAGGACCGGGAAGTTTCCTGCCACCAAATTTAGCAGCGATAATATGTTCAAGGTCTATGGTAAACCCCTTTTTCTGTTCAGGCATATGAATGTGGTTTTACTAGGCTGTATGCTTACTTGAGCACCCGGATTCGCTTTCCGGTGCAGTCAATGCGCATCGGAATCCGGCCTTCGATTTCTCCATCAACCTCAAAAATCATCTCCGAAGCCGAATCAAGAGGAAAAATTTCAATAGACTTTCCCCGGCCGAAAAGCAGAGGCTTGGCCTTGTCGAGAGTAAGGTTGAAAAGACGCGGCACCTCCCTTGCTATGGTCAGAGCTCCGACCTTGGGGACGACCATAATGTCAACCAGACCGTCGTCGATGCGGGCACCTGGCACCTGGCACATCCCGCTTCCGGAGAAACGGCCGTTGCCGAGAGCCACTGAGTAGGCGCTTCCACTGAAGAAGTTGCGGCCGTCCACCCTTATTCCAAGGTTCAAGGTTTTCAAGGTCATGAGAGTACGCAGCAGCGCATAGACATAAATCAGGCGGTTACGGTAGCCTCTCTCCTTCTGGTGGTTGACAATCTCGCAGACACGGGAGTCGAAGCCCACGCCCCCGACATTGGCCATATAGGAAACCCTTCCGTGGGAATCGCTGATTCTTACCACGTCCTCCTCGCCGAAACACTCGTCATGCATCGATTCGATAATCTTCTCCTTGTCGTGAGGCACACCGAGACTCTTAATCCAGTCGTTTCCTGAGCCAATGGGCAGGACTCCGACCACAAACTCGGAAGGCTCGCAGCCACTGTCGGCGCAGTAGCGGAGAATTCCGGTGAAGACCTCGTGAACGGAGCCGTCTCCTCCGACGGCAAGAATTTTGCGGTAGCCCTGCGATGCAGCTTCGGCAGCGAGGTCAACTGCGTGCTTTCTTCTGTCGGTGAACACAGTCTTGTATTGGATTGCATACGAATCCAGAAGGCGTACGGTCTGGGGCCATTCGGAAATGGTCTTCCCCGATCCCGCGTGAGGGTTCACTATTATGTACCAGTCGCTCAGGATTTCTGACATCACTCGCAAGGGCAAATCGGAGTCAAAGGTAGGAATTATTACGGATAAATGGAATTCTTTTCCTAAATTTGCGAACTATAGAAACATTATTCAGATGGGAAAAGTCATTGCTATCGCAAACCAGAAAGGAGGGGTCGGCAAGACCACCACGGCCATAAATCTTGCCGCCTGTCTTGCCGTTCTGGACAAGAAGGTACTCGTCATCGACGCGGACCCACAGGCTAACACGACCTCGGGTCTGAACTTCTCGCCTGACAACGACCAGCAGCGGACCATCTACGAGGTTATGATAGGCCGCATCACCATAGAGGATGCGCTGATTCAGACCGAGTTGGACAACCTGCATATGGTGCCCTCGCACATCAACCTCGTGGGAGCCGAAATAGAGATGCTCGAGATTGAAAACAGAGAATCGGTCCTTGCAAGGGCACTTGCCCCCGTTCGCGACAATTACGACTTCATCATCATAGACTGCTCCCCTTCGCTCGGGCTGATTACGGTCAATTCTCTGGCCGCGGCCGATTCGGTAATCATCCCCGTGCAACCTGAGTTCTTCGCCCTCGAGGGGCTCGGGAAACTGCTCCAGACCATTCGTCTGGTGCAGGGAGGAGTAAATCCCGAGCTCAAGATCGAAGGCTTTGTCGTGACTATGTTCGACGGCCGCACAAAAGTTCATTCGCAGGTTGTCGGCGAACTGCGCGAGCACTTCAAGGATATGGTATTCAGGACAATAATCCAGCGCAACATACGCCTCTCCGAGGCCCCTTCGCACGGCAAGCCCATCATCCTCTATGACATAATGAGCAACGGAGCTTCAAACTACCTGAATCTCGCAAAGGAGGTTCTCGAGCGCAACGGAATGCTGCAGTAAGCCTATGAGCAACAAGGAACAGAACAGGCTAGGCAGGGGGCTCGGTGCCCTGCTCGGAGAGAAGTCCGAAGTGGACTCGCTCCGCAAACCCGTAGGATACGTCAACAAGGAAATAGCAGGGGCCAAACCACGTCAGGACACCTCCGACGTGCTCCGCATCCCCGTCAATATGGTTGAGCCCAACCCCTGGCAGCCGAGAAGCACATTCGACAAGACGGCTCTCGAGGAACTTGCAGCCTCAATACGCTCGCTCGGTCTCATCCAGCCCATCTCGGTGCGCAAGCTCTCCGAAGGCCACTACCAGATAATATCAGGAGAACGCAGGTTCAATGCCTGCCAGATGGCCGGGATGACTATGATACCGGCCTATGTCAGGGATGCCACCGACCAGGGTATGCTGGAGATGGCAATAGTCGAGAACATCCAGAGAGAGAACCTCGACCCCATCGAACTGGCTATGAGCTACCAGCGGCTCATCGACGAGTGCTCGCTCACCCAGGAGCAGATGGCCTTGAGGATGGGAAAGAAAAGGGCTTCAATCACCAATACCATACGTCTTCTGAAACTCCCCGCCAAGGTTCAGCACGACCTTAAGGTCGGCCTGCTGAGCGTGGGGCACGCAAAGGTGATACTCGGAGTTGACGACCCCGCTTCGCAGGAAATGCTCTGCGATATGGTGGTAAAGGACGGCCTTTCCGTAAGGGATCTCGAGAGAGAAGTCCGCAAACTCCTGTCCTCGGGCCGCAGGAGTGCGGGAGTACGCCGCGAACAGGAACTCCCCGAGGATTATACCCGGGTCCTGTCGCATATTGGCAAGTACTTCGCCAACGATATCTCCCTTAAGCGCAGCAGTTCGGGCCGCGGGACAATGACAGTCCGCTTCGAATCGGACGAAGAAGTGTCCAACTTCCTGAAAGCTCTTGAACAGGCCGGATTGTAGCAGCGATGAGGTGGAGTGTTCCCATTTGTATTGCCCTCGTTGCGGCGGTCTTTATGTCCGTCTCGCTTCCAGCCCGCGCGCAGTTCAAGGAAGAAGCCTTCACCCAGAGCTATAACGACGACACCGCAGACACCGATTCCATAGCCACGATGTTCTCCTTCAAGGAGTTTTTCGGCGGTCTTTCGCACCAGAACGAACTCAAGATAGGGACACTCTTCGCAGGTTCAACCATCTTCGTAGGCTCAAGCCAGATTTATAACCGCCAGTACTGGAAACTGCCCGTCATCTACACCGGGATAGCCGCAGGGGTGGGGTCGGGCATATACCTCACTTCGCAAGGCAGAAAGCAGGGCAGCGACAAGCTTACGCTGGCCGGGAACCTTTGCTTTGCCGGTGCGGGGCTTGTGTGGTGGGCATCGCTGATGGATGGAGTTGTCAATTACAGGCCCAACGAATTCCCCCAGCCAGGAAGGGCCACCCTTTATTCGATACTCATTCCCGGACTTGGTCAGGTTTATAACAAAGAGTACTGGAAGATTCCCATCTATTGGGGAGGAATGATAGGTGCAGCCCACTTTTACAGCCTCAACAAGGTCAATTACGAACGTTTCAGGCGGATATACAAGGAGGCTACCAACCCCGACATACCCTACACGGGGCCCATTTCGGCCGAAACGGCACTCTATTACCGCGATGTTTACAGGCGCTACCGCGACTACTCGGTAGTCACCTTCCTGGGAGTATATCTGCTGCAGATAATCGACGCGAACGTGTTTGCGTATATGCACGACTTCGAAGTGTCCGACGACCTTACGATGTCGCTCTCGCCAGCAGTGATATGTCCCGACAATGCTCTTGCATTCAGCCCCGCCCCACCCGCCGGTGTCGGGATGAGAATAGGATTCAGATTTTAAGCCATAGTTTTATGAGAAAGATTTTTCTGGCAACAGCCGCTCTGCTCGCACTTGTTTCCTGCACCGAGAAGTTCGATGACCTCACTGCCCGCGTCATGGACGTCGCCAGACAGCAGTGCATCCTTATGGATGAGCGTCTCGCCGACAACGTGATGCCCAAGACCTTCAAGGACGGGATCAACGAGGACTCTCCCCTCAAGTGGTGGTGCAGCGGATTCTTCCCCGGAACACTCTGGGAAGTATATCAGGCCACCGGCGACGAGGAGATTCTCGCAATCGCCGCAAAACAGACCCTCAAACTGTCAGGAATCTGCCACGAAGACACCCACCACGACATAGGATTCCAGGTCAACAGCAGCTTTGGGAATGCCTACAGGGCCACGGGAGACCCCTGCTGGCTTCCGGTAATCGACTCGGCGGCTACCAAACTCGCAGGACGCTTCATTCCCGCCGCCGGAATAATCCAGAGCTGGAAATCTTCAAAAAAGTGGGACTGTCCCGTCATCATCGACAATATGATGAATCTCGAGCTTCTGGAATATGCTTCGAAACTATTTGACAAGCCCCAGCTCGATGCTATTGCCTGCTCGCACGCCGACGTTACGATGAAGAACCACTTCCGCGACGACTACACTACCTGGCACGTTCTTGCCTACGACCGCAGCAACGGTGACGTGATCAAAAAGCAGACCCACCAGGGCTACAGCGACGATTCGGCCTGGTCGCGCGGACAGGCCTGGGCTCTCTACGGATACACGATGATGTACCGCGAGACAGGTCACGAGCGTTACCTCGCTCAGGCAGAGAATGTGGCTGACATGCTTCTGCCCCGTCTCCCCGGCGACGGAATCCCCTACTGGGACTTCGATGCCCCCAAGATCCCCAAAGAACTCAGGGATGCCTCGGCTGGAGCCATTATGGCCTCGGCCTTCGTCGAACTCTCGACCCTTACAAAGGACAAGGCCAAATCCAAGGCCTACAGGAAGATGGCTCTGAGGCAGATAAGGACACTCTCCGGAAAGGAGTATCTTGCCGCCCCCGGCGAGAACGGCTGCTTCATCCTCAAGCACAGCGTAGGTTCCATCCCCGGCAACTCTGAGGTGGACGTCCCCCTGAGCTATGCCGACTACTACTATCTCGAGGCCATCAACCGCTTCAACACGCTCGAAGACTAAGCGATGAAGCGTCTGTTCCTGTCGATAATCCTGCTTGCCTGTATCTGCGCTCCCTCCGATGCAGGCATACTTTCGCGACGCAGGAAAGAGGCGATGGAAAAGGAGCAAAGGGAACTCAAGAGCAGAATCGATTCGCTGTGGATGGTTATCGATTCGCTTGAGACAAGACTTGCAGGACCAGACAGTACAGTATTTGAGAGCACCGGGATTGACTTTCAGGATCTGGCCGACACCCTGTCTCTTAAAGACAGCACACTTCTCTCGAACACCGACAGCCTGCTCTCGATATGGTATCATCACCGCCGCGTACGCGAGTATGAAGCTCCGGACTATGACATGGATTCGGTAAGCTTCGACTCCAACGTATCCGACTCCACTATGATTGAACGTCTCAAGAAGATGAATTCGTTCATCACCCTTCCCTTCAACGAGACGGTCAAGAACTATATGATACTCTACTCGGAGAAGATGCCCCGCCGTATGGGGCATATCCTGGGCCTGAGCAGCTATTACATGCCCATTTTCGAGGAAGTGTTCGACAAGTACGGGCTGCCCCTTGAACTTAAGTACCTTGCGATTATCGAGTCCAATCTTGACCCTGTGGCAACATCCAGGGTGGGGGCACGCGGAATGTGGCAGTTTATGTACAGGACTGCCCGAAACTACTCCCTGAAAATCAATTCCTTCGTAGATGAAAGACTGGACCCCGAGAAATCAGCCGATGCCGCCGCCCGGTACCTGGCCGATGCCTACAGGGTCTTCGGAGACTGGAATCTCGCAATCTCGTCATACAACTGCGGGCCGGGGAATGTTACCAAGGCCATACGCAGAGCCGGAGGGAGCCGCGAATTCTGGGATATCTATCCCTACCTTCCGAAGGAGACCAGAGGCTATGTCCCAGCCTTCGTTGGAGCAATGTACGCCGTAACCTACTACAAGGAATATGGGATAGTTCCCGAGAAAGTGTCACTCCCTGTCATTACCGATACTATGCAGATACACAGGAACCTGCACTTTCAGCAGATAGAGGATGTTGTAGGAATACCTGTAAGCGAGCTCCGCAGGCTCAATCCCCAGTACACCCACGACATTATTCCGGGCAACGAGGGCAGCTGCATTCTCAAGATTCCCTTCAGCGCAAGCGCTGCCTTTATGGAAGCGGACACAGATTCGCTCTACCTGCATAAGTCGGAAAAACTTTTGAGCCCCCAGGTAATCAAGAACATAAAGGAAAGCGGGAGCGAGGTCAGGACGGCATACAGGGTCAAGAGCGGAGACTACCTCGGGAAGATTGCCGCACGCTACCATGTTTCCGTCAGCCAGATAATGAAGTGGAATCACCTGCGCTCCTCAAGCATACGAGCGGGGCAGATACTCTACATCTACCATAGGGGCGCCGGTCCTTCTGACCTTGGGAGCGTCAGTTCCGGCGGAACTTCATCCTCGACCAAGGTCAAGTCACAAGATGGCAAGTCTTACTCTGTATATACGGTCAAGAAAGGTGACACCCTGTACGGGATAGCCAGGCAATATCCCGGAGTAAGCGCCGCAGACATAATGAAATTCAACGGGATAAGCTCTGACATACGTCCCGGAATGAAACTTAAAATACCTGTAAGCTGATATGGAGAACCATATAATCATAATGGCCGGAGGAGTCGGGAGCCGGCTCTTCCCCTTGAGTACACCCGCACATCCCAAACAGTTCCTTGACATACTCGGAACCGGAAAAACTCTTATCCAAGCGACCTACGAGCGTTTTGTGAATGCCTATCCCGATTCGCATTTCTGGATTTTGACATCACGGGAGTACATTCACTTCATACACGAGCAGCTTCCCCACATCCCCGACGAGCAGATTCTTGCCGAGCCCGTTCCGCGCAATACCGCACCCTGCATAGCCTATGCCTGCTGGAAGATAAGGCAACGCTTCCCCAATGCGAACATAGCAGTCACCCCTGCCGATGCATTCATCCCCGATATCGAGGCCTTCGGAAAGACTATGAGACTCGCCTCGGACTACACCAATGCCCGCAACGAGATAATCTGCATAGGAATCAAGCCCACAAGTCCACATACGGGATACGGGTACATCAAATGCCCGAATGCCGTCGAGGGAGAGATTTCAAAGGTAGAGTGTTTCAAGGAGAAACCCGACCTTGCCACGGCAAGCAGCTATCTCGAGCAGGGAGGCTACTGGTGGAATGCGGGAATCTTCGTCTGGAACGTCGATACAATAGAAAAGGCAATCAGAGCCCACGCCCCCCAGATTGCAGCAGTGATGGACCAGATTGCAGGGGCCTTCTATACTGCCTCCGAGGAAGATGTGGTCAACAAACTGTTTCCCAGTTGCGAAAAAATCTCGATTGACTATGCTGTCATCGAGAAGTCAGACAACGTCTATACCACCCCCGTTTCGTGGGAGTGGAGCGACCTTGGAAGTTTCGAGGCTATCGAACGTGTCAGACAAGATCTTCACTCTCAGGCACAAAGGCCGGGATGTGAAGAATCTCAAGCTTGAAGAGATTGCGTCTGTGCAGTGAATCTATCTTCAGGCGGGTAGCTTCATCCTCACATACACCCTCTCTGATGTAGCGGTCCAGAGTCTCGTACGTGAATCCGAGTTTCTGTTCATCGGAGCAAGAATGCGGCAGACCGTCGTCGGGAGTCTTGTCAACCCATATCGCAGGAAGACCCAGGGAGTGACCTATTGCCCTGACTTCTCTGACGCAGAGCTTTCCCAGGGGAGAGAATGAGCCGGCTGCATCTCCGAACAGAGTGGCATATCCCACATAGTCCTCGCTGAGGTTGCAGGTATTGGCGACTATTCCGTTTGTGGACTGGGCCACGGCAAAAAGCATTGCCATACGTATGCGGGGAGGGATATTCTGCTCTGCCTGTCTGCTGAAGCCTTCCTCTCCCAAGCGGGAGGACAGTTCACGGAAAGATGACTCAATTCCTCCTATGGGCATACAGATATACCTTATACCCAGATGTTTGCAGATAAGGTCAGCTTCATTGAGGCTCTGTCCTTCGGCAGGCATAGCAACACCTGTCACTTTATCGGGGCCAAGTGCTGCTGCGCACAGCGCAGCAGCAACTGTACTGTCCTTACCCCCGGACATCCCGACCACGGCACTGCAGCCGGGTGCATTTGCAGCGAACCAGTCCCTGATCCACGCAATGCATTTGTCTCTGAGAAGTGCAGCTTTCATATCACGTTCAGAATTATCTGTCAGCGTCTTCTGTTGCGGCGTTTTTTGCGTGCAGAGCCGGTAATGGCGGCGCAGGCGATGACAAATACCGCGGCTGCTATTACGATATAGGTTACAGAAGATGCATTGTCACCCTTGATTCTTGACCACATTGCAAGCAGTTTGTCGGTATCGGTGCCCCAGTCGTGCTCAAGCACGCAACGCTCGATAACGGCCTTGTCGGGGTACAGCACAGGGTCAACTCTTACCGAAGATGCCTGCTCGCCGAAGAAATAAGAGAGGTCAATGGGCTCGAATTCCTCATCAATCTGAGACTCGAGTACCTCCATAGCGCCATTTGCCGCGACATATCCTGTTTCATCCATATTGCGTATTGCAATGTCGGGGCGGCACATAAAGTCAATGAAATAAGTGGCAGCCTTCACATTGCGGGCATACTTGGGAATGACCCAGCCGTCGAACCATACGGTACTTCCTTCTTCGGGAACAAGATATGCAAGGGACACGCCCACCTCGGCAGCCTCTTCGATAGCCCATACAGCATCACCGCTCCAGTTAAGGGATACGACTCCCCTTTCCTTGGTCATCTGCTCCTTTCCGAAGTCAGCCTCCCAGCCGAGAACGCCATCCTTGACCACTTTCATATACTCTTCGACTGCTGCGATTGACTCGTCAGAAGAATCGTGCATAAGGTCATTGAGAGTTACGCTGCCCTCGGCAAGTTCCTTCTGTTTGAGATAGATGAGCACAGGGGCATAGACATCCCTGGGGGCATCCTTGATGAGGACCTGTCCGGCGAACTTGGGGTTGCGAATGACATCCCAGGTCGAAGCCTCTTCCTCGGTAACCTTGGAGGTGTTGTAGAGTATTCCTGTGGTTCCCCACATATAGGCTACAGAATAGTCATTTGCATCGATATCGGGATTGATGCTGCGGAACATTCCGCTGATATAGGGTGATTTGTTGAGCGAAATGTAGTTGATAGAATCGGGGATGGATGCGAAATCCAGCGGAATGAGAAGGCCGTTGTTGAGCATTCTCTCGATAATGTAGTCCGAAGGACATACCACATCATAATCCTCGTGTCCCTTCTCAATCTTCGAGAGCATAGTCTCGTTGACGTCGAAGGTCTGGTAAACCACCTTGATGGTTTCGCCCGTCTGGTCCTTGTACCACTGCTCAAACTCAGGGATAACCGACTCGTCGATATAGTCGGACCAGTTATAGACCTTGAGAGTCTCACTGCGGTCGCCTCCGCAGGAAATCATTGCAGCACAGAGAGCTGCAAGAAGCAAGATACGTTTCATCTGCAGTTTTTATTTAGCTTGTTGTTTGGATTGGCGCATATTGATGACCAGCAGGACAATCAGAATCAGAATGAAGATAAGACTCATCAGAGGTCTGAGTTCCGGCGTCAGTCCACCTTTGCGGGCATCGGTATAGATATAGGTCGAGAGAGTGTCCAGACCTATTGTTCCACGGGTGAAGAAGGTCACTGCAAAGTCATCGAGACTCATTGTGAAAGAGAGTATGAATCCCGAAATCATTCCCGGCCTGAGCACGGGAACCATCACCTTGCGGAGGGCCTGCCAGGGAGTTGCCCCCAGGTCGAGGGCCGCCTCGTAGATATTGGGATTCATCTGCCTGAGTTTGGGAATCACGTTGAGCACGACATAGGGCGTACAGAAGGTCACATGGGCAAGGATAACGGTAAGGTATCCCTGCGATATGCCCAGGAAGACGAAGAGCAGGAAGAGCGAAACACCCGTTATGATGTCGGGGTTAATCATAGGGATGTTGTTCAAAAAAGTCATCGTCTGCTTCTTCTTTCCTGTCATATGATATATGCCTATTGCCGCTATCGTACCGAGGAAGGTCGCAATCAGTGATGCGGCAAGGGCAATCAGGAGCGTGTTTTCAAGAGCGGAGAGAAGACCCGAGGAATTCTGTATCGAACCCGTGAAGAGGTTCCTGTACAGAGCCGTCGAGAAACCCGTCCAGTTGCCCATCGACTTGGCCTCGGTGAACGAGCAGACGAAGATGAACAGTATTGGCGCGTAAAGAATAACGAGGAGCAGCCAGATATATGCCTTTGCAAGAATCTTCTTCATCAGATTATCCCTCCATTTGAAGCCTCCTGCCTGTCATCCTTGTTCAGCAGGGTGGTAAAGCCGATGATGACCAGCATAATCAGCGACAGGGCCGCGCCGTAATTCCACATCGAATTGTTGATATTCTCCTGAATTATGGTACCGAAGAGTTTGATTCGGTTGTTGGTCAGGAATTCCGATATGGCAAAGGTACTGACCGTAGGCATAAATACCATCATCACTCCGCTCCATACCCCGGGCATAGACAAGGGCAGGGTCACCTTGCGGAAAACCTCGCCACCGGTTGCCCCCAGGTCCTGTGCGGCCTCGGCATAGGACTTGTCCATCTTCGAAAGGACATTGTAGATGGGATATATCATGAAGGGGAGGTAGTCGTAGCACATACCGAAGATGAGAGTTCCCTTGCCGAGCGTAATTCCTGCCATAGTAAAAAGTTCGGCCGTGGCGAGAGTCCTCATCAGGGCGTTGATCCACATAGGGAGAATGAAAAGCACCACGGTCACCGCACTGCGGTTCAGATTCTTGTTGGCAAGAATGTAAGCGGCGGGATAACCGAGCAGCAGGCAGAGCAGGGTGTTCTCGATTGCAACCTCGATGGAAAGGGCAAAAGTGCCGAGAGCATCCTTGTCCGTGAAGAACTTGGCTATTGTGCCAAGGGAAAAATGACCTGAGCCATCCTGAAGGGCGTACAACACTATCAACAGCAGGGGCAGTACCACAAAAAGTACCAGAAAAATAAAATATGGCAATGCCCAGGTCGATCTCTTAGTCATTTCCTCCAGGCTCTTTGACGAGGTGAATATCTTCAGGAAGTATCTTGATACCTACGAAGTCGTTCTTATCCCAGACGTCGCTGGTATCAACCTTTATGTTGATTTTGTCTTCAGTCTTGACAGTCAGCTGGTTGTGGTTACCCTTGAAGAGAATGGCGGCAACATTCCCCACAACGTCGGCTGCATCCTCGTGGTCAAGAAGGTCAACCTTGTCGTAGGCGACCTCGACACGTACCTTCTCGCCGGGTGCGAAGCCGGCGGTGTCGCAATCGAACACGGTTCCGAGGAATTCGACCTTGCCGTCGTCGGCAATCCTGCCCTCGAAAACATTGGCGAGGCCCTCCTTGTGCATAACCTGGATGTCATCCGGGTCGATGTAGAGCATAACTTCGGAATCGACAGGGTAAGGGTCATAGTCCTGAATCATCAGTTCATACTTCGACTCTGTCGTTACCCACATCTCGTAATGGACACCCTTGAAGATGCAGGAAGTCACCGTAGCCCGAAACTGACACTTCTCGGGATCGGTAGTAAAGTATATGTCTTCGGGACGCACAACCACGTCCACCGGGGTCTGCTTTCCGAAACCCTCGTCCACACAGTCGAAGTCCTGTCCTATGAAACGGACCCTGCGGTCTTCGAGCATAGTGGCGTCGAGGATATTGCTTTCGCCGATGAAATCCGCCACATAGGCAGACTGGGGCTCGTTGTAGATGTCGATGGGGCTTCCGACCTGCAGGACCTTGCCCTCGTTCATCACCACTATTGTGTCTGACAGAGTAAGGGCTTCTTCCTGGTCGTGGGTGACATAGATGAAGGTTATGCCCAGTTTCTCGTGCATCTCCTTCAGCTCTATCTGCATATCCTTGCGCATCTTCAGGTCGAGAGCGCTGAGGGGTTCATCCAGCAGAAGCACACGGGGCTGGTTGATAAGGGCACGGGCTATGGCCACCCTCTGCTGCTGTCCACCCGAAAGGGAATCGACGTCCCTGTCTTCGTAGTCGGACATCGAGACAAGTTTGAGGACCTTCTTCACCCGCTTTGAAATCTCATCCTGAGGCACCCCCTTGAGCTTGAGCCCGAATGCTATGTTGTCATAGACGTCGAGATGCGGAAAGAGGGCATAGCGCTGAAAAACGGTGTTCAGCGGGCGCCTGTAGGGAGGCAGTGCGGAAATATCGCTGCCGTCAAGTTCGACGATACCCGAGTCAGGGGCCTCGAAGCCGGCAAGTATGCGCAGAAGGGTGGTCTTTCCGCAACCGGAAGGCCCGAGAAAAGTCACGAATTCGCCCTTGCGGACATTAAGGCTGATGTCGTCGAGAACCTTATTGTCCCCGAATGACTTGGAGATATGCCTGAGGTTTATGATATCCTTGTCCATTGCGGCTGCAAAAGTAATAAAAAACATATAATTTTAAGCAAGCCTGCCCAAATGAAACGGATAAAATATTTTTAGGGTTCCAGATGTCTCTATTTTGAACAATTAATATTATTTTTGAAGCCTATGCTTAGGACTCTTACCTCACTGCTATTCACCGTTCTGGCTCTTTTCTTCCAGACCTCCAGGCCCGAAGGGCTTCTTACCGATCTGTCGGGGGGCAACGGCGATGCCTTGATCCGCTCTGCCCATCCCCGTTTCAGCTGGCAGCTTCCCTCCTGTGGGCGGGCTACAATGCAGTCTGCATTCAGGATTGTGCTTTCTGACAGCCTCGGGCACTGCATCTGGGACAGTGGAAGAGTCGATTCAGGAGAGTCCGTAGCTGTCACTTACTCAGGCCCCGCCCTTGAGGAGGACTGCGCGTACAGCTGGAAGGTAAAGGTCTGGAACCGCAGTGGACAGCAGAGCAGATGGTCTCTCCCCCGGCATTTCAAGACTGCCCCTGTCCTGGACGGGGCTCCTGCGTACAGGAAGCTGGTGATGACCCCCTCGAAGCCGCAGCGAAAGCTCAGCGAAGGGAATCTGCATTTTTTCGATTTCGGAAAAGCCGCTTTCGGGCGCATCTGCATAAGGCTTGACAATACTGCCGGCGGGGGAAGTTTCATCCTCAGGCTTGGCGAGAACTGCGTTTCCGACAGGGTTCAGCGCAAGCCCCAGGGAAACATTCGCTACTGCGAGTACGAGATTCCCATTGAAGCCTCGCGCAGCGAATATCTGATTGAGTTCAGGCCCGACCCGAGGAACACCGACCACAGCGGGAAGTACAACGAATCCGACGTTCGTCCCGTTCTGATGCCCTCATACATAGGCGAGGTGTATCCATTCAGATACTGCGAGGTCGAACTCAGGGACTCGCAGGCCAGGCGGGTCGAAGCCGTACGCTACGACGTGAATTACCCCTTCGACGACAAAGGCTCACGCTTCACTTCTTCGGACACAGTCCTCAACCGTGTTTGGGAACTTTGCAAGCACTCCATAAAGGCAACCAGCTTCTGCGGAATCTATGTGGACGGAGACAGGGAGAGGATAGCATACGAGGCCGACGCCCTTATCAACCAGCTGTGCCATTACGGAGTTGACAGGGAGTACTCTATGGCCCGCAGAACCCTCGAGCACCTCATCGACTCTCCCACCTGGCCTACTGAATGGTGCCTGCAGACCCTTATCATAGCCTGGAACGACTATATGTACACGGGAGATGATGCCCTGCTGCGCAGGCGCTACCCCGACCTCAAGGCCAAGACCCTTATGGCTCTTGCCGATGAAAACGGGCTCATTTCGACCCGTACGGGACTGTTGACAAAGGAAGTCGAGGCATCGATACATTTCAGGGGCCAGAAAATGAGAGACATAGTTGACTGGCCGCAGAAAGGCGAAGTCGGGCCCGAGAAGGAGATGCCCGGCGAAACCGACGGATTCGTATTTACCGACTACAACACCGTGGTCAATGCCTTCCATTACAAGGCAGTGAACATTCTTGCCAGTATTGCAGATGTTCTCGGGCTCGCCGATGAAGCTTCCAGCCTAAAACTCTACTGCAGGGACTTCCTGAAGAAGTTCAACGAAAGTTTCATAACGGCCGAGGGGCTCTACCGCGACGGGATCGGCACCTCGCACTGTGCTCTGCACTCCAATATGCTTCCTCTTGCCTTCGGGATGGTCCCCGGGGAGAATGTTGCCGTCGTGAGCGAATTCGTAAAGTCGCGCCGTATGGCCTGTTCAGTATATGGCGCCCAGTTCCTCCTTGATGCGATGTACCTCTCGGGTCAGGGAGAATATGCCCTGTCGCTGATGTCTTCTACTGCCGAAAGAAGCTGGTACAATATGATAAGGCTGGGTTCGACTGTAACCCTCGAAGCCTGGGACAACCGCTACAAGCCCAATCTCGACTGGAACCACGCCTGGGGTGCAGTTCCTGCCGGTGCCATTCCCCGGGGACTGCTTGGAGTAAGCCCTATGGAGCCGGGATTCAGAAAGGCAAGGATACAGCCCCAGTTCGGCTCGCTGAAAAGTTTCGAGGCAAAGGTTCCCACCATCAGAGGTGCAATAGAAATGAAACTCAGGCGTGGACGGCTGACACTGAGGATTCCCGCAAATATGGAGGCAGTTTTCGTATGCAGCGACGGAAGCACTCTCGAACTTGGACCCGGAAAGCACCGGATTGATTTATAGTATGAAAAAAGTACTGCTGTTGCTGGCGGCTCTGCTGCCTGTTATCTCAGTTCAGGGCAAGGATTACACCTCCTTTGTTCCCAAGGCTGATTCCTACCCCTTCATCGTCATCAGCAAGGCCGAGCTGAGCCTGGCTCTGGTTGACTCTCTGGGGCAGGCGCTGTCTGTTTACCCCATTGCCTGTTCCCGCTTCTACGGAAACAAGGAACGCAGGGGCGACAACAAAACCCCCGAAGGCAGCTTCAAGATCAACGAGCTGCTGTATTCGGCCAACATCCCCCACGACTTCCACGACGGGAAAGGTCCCATAAAAGGTGCTTACGGTCCCTGGTTCCTGAGGCTCAGTGTCCCGGGGTTCAACGACATAGGAATCCACGGCACCCATCTTCCCGAATCCATAGGCACCAGAGCCTCGGAAGGATGCATACGTATGCGCAACGCCGACCTTCTCCAGCTCAAGCCAAGGGTCAGGCTGGGAACTCCCGTTATCATACTTCCCGAAGGCGAAAAGATACCCCAGTAACACTGTGTACGAGAATGAGAGTAACCCTTTGTCAGACTGATATCATATGGGGACAGCCTCAGGCAAACAGAGAGGCCGTGGAGCGAATGCTGTCCAATGTCGCAGAGACAGACCTTGTGATTCTCCCCGAAATGTTCTCAACCGGCTTTGTCACAGATCCCGAAGGGATGGCCGAGAATGCACCCTCGGAATCGCTTGAGTGGATGAAAAAGACTGCCTTACAGAGGAACTGCGCCATTGCCGGCAGCATAGCCCTCTGCGAAGACGGGCGCTATTTCAATCGTCTGTACTTCGTCAAGCCTGACGGAGAGTTTTGTTCTTACGACAAGAAGCATCTATTCAGCTACGCAGGAGAGCATCTGCGTTTCACCCCCGGTCAGGAAAGGGTCATTGTAGAATGGAAGGGCTTGAGGATACTGCTCTCGGTATGCTACGACCTCAGGTTCCCGGTATGGCTGCGCAACCGCTCCGACTATGATTTACTCCTTTGCGTGGCAAGCTGGCCGACTGCGAGGCGCAAGGCCTGGGATGCTCTTCTGAAGGCAAGGGCCATAGAGAACCAGTGCCTTGTTGCCGCCGTAAACAGGACAGGAAGCGACCCCTCGTGCACCTACAACGGAGGCTCGGTCATTCTGGATGCCCTGGGAGAATGCACTGCATCGTGCCGCGATTCGGTTTGCGAGGCCGTAAGTGCTGATCTTGATCTGCATGCCCTGAGACAGCTGCGCGGCAGTTTCCCAGTACTCGAAGACAGGGACCCTCTGTAACACTCAACTCCGGCTCACTAATCTCTCAAATATATGAAACGCTATCAAATTATCGTGGCTCTAGCACTTGCCGGCCTTATTGTATCCTGCGGCAAGGAAGAGGAGAAAATCAAGAATCCGGCTAAGTACATCACCGACAAGGACAAGCTGGATATGCTCTACTCTATGAAGGACCTCGACGGGAAGGGCCGGCTTTACGAGTTGGACTACACCGTCGATTACAAGCTTGACCAGGTCCTTAAGTCGAACATTACCGACACCGAAAACCTGTTCAAGTATGTCGCATATCTTCTGTACGACGAGCTTCCCGGTCAGAAGAACAGCGTAAGCATAGACCCCGGATGCAGCGTGTTCGCCGTACCCGAAAGCGGAAGCAAGAACTACATCATGGGGCGCAACTACGACTACCGCCACTTCAACTCCGACAAGACAAGTTATGTCCCCACTTCAGCCATACTCGTGCGTACCGCCCCCAAGGGAGGGAAAAAATCTATATCTATGGTTGACGGTCTCAATATGGGCTTCGGCCAGGGCTTCTTCAGCAACGGGACCCAGGACATCTCACTGCTGATGGGACTCCCCTACGCCGCCCTCGACGGAATCAATGAAGACGGATTCGCAATCGGAGTGCTTGCCCTCAGCGAGAAGCAGACCAACCAGCAGACCGGCAAACCCAGAATCGGGACCACCGTTGCAATACGTATGCTCCTCGACAAAGCCTCGACGGTTAAGGAAGCCATAGAGATGCTCAAGAACTACGATATGGATATGCGCGGAAGCGGCCGCAGCAACTACCATTACTTTATGGCTGACGCTACAGGAGACTATGCCATTGTGGAATACACTCTTGACGGAAAGAGCGATGAACCTTGCGTAATGGAGGTCTTTTCGGCCAATGACACCCTTCGCTGCGTCACCAATTTCTATGTTTCTCCCACCATGGTCGGAACTACTGACGGATGGGGTTCGTCACATGGGAAAGACCGCTATGAAACCTTGCGCAGCACTCTGCTCGAGAACAAATACTCTCTGTCGGCAGACAAGGGGATGAAGCTTCTCGAGGCAGTTGCCCAGGCTCCTACCGAGGAACTCACCTCGCAGACCCAGTGGTCATCGCTTTACAATCTCAGCGAGAAGACCCTCAGGCTTGCTATTCTCAGAGAATTCGGAAAGGAATACAAATTCCGGGTCGAATAAGATTATCTCCCGAGTGTCGCGGCTGCGGCTGCGACATCGTGAACCCTGAGTATATCCGCGCCCTGCTGCACAGCGAGGGCGTGGAGTTCTTCGGTTCTGCCGTGAGTAAATCTCTTGTCGGCAATACCCACAAGCAGAGGTCTCTTGAAGGACTTGAATTCGCCCAGATGCTCCATCAGGCAGAGGTTCTGCTCCTCGGTCTTGGCAAAGCCGAATCCAGGGTCGAGAATCCACCTTCTTATACCCAGTCGAGAGGCACGGGAGGCAAAGTCTTCAAAGTATCTGCGCACGGCTTCGACTATCCCCTCGGGATAGCCGACAAGCGAATCCATAGTGCGGGGATTGCCCCTCTTGTGCATAGCGATATAGTCGAGTCCGAGTTCAGCAACTGTCTGAAGCATCCCGGGGTCATCTTCTCCGGCGGAGATGTCGTTCACTATGAACGGTCCTACTTCATCGTAGGTCCGGCGCACTATTTCGGAACTGACAGTATCGACCGACAGACGCACTCCCGAGGGTTCGCAGAGCCCTTTAAGGCCCTTTCCAAGCCGGTGCAGGACGGGGTAGAGCCTGTCCCATTCCTCTTCTACACTGACATCAGCCGCGCCGGGGCGGGTGGACACTGCACCAAGGTCAAGTATGCCTGCCCCCTTCGATATCATATCCCTCATCACCTCAAGAGCATCGCTTTCAGAGACCCTGCTCGGAGCCCAGAACGAGTCAGGTGTAAGATTGACTATCCCCATAATTACAGGATGGAGGCCCTTTCGGCGCGAGAATTCACAGCCGCACCAGTCCTGCTCATAAAAATCCCATTCGCGAATGATTTCGGAGCGCCTCTGCTGAAGCCCGTCCTTGCGCCAGTTGCGGCCCCACCAGCTGAGACACTCGTAAGGCTCGCAGGCTGCTCTTCCGGCCCTGTCCACCTGTTCGAGGTCTTTCCATCTTGATGATGCGAGAGTTGTCGCCAGGGTGTCAAAACCGTGGGCGGCTGCATAATCGGCGCTCCTTGAGAGCCGAAGGTAAAAGCAGCGCTCGCAGCGCAGGCCCCTCTCCGGCTCATTCTCTAGGCCGCAGACCGACTCCAGCCATTCCGTATGGTCATAATCATCGTCCACCACCTCAAGCCCGAGTGCCGTGGCATAGCGCTCCAGTTCCGCCTTGCGCTTCAGGTATTCCTCGCGGGGAGTGATATTGGAGTTACTGAAAAAAAGTGTCGGCCTTATGCCGCTTGACAGCAGCCATTCGACCACGGCTCCGCTGCAGGGGGCGCAACAACAGTGTAAGAGCAGTCTCATAGTGTTCAGGGCTTGTTTTGTCATGCAAAAATAGTATATTTGCGTGGTTTTGCTCACTATGAAGAATCTTTCTGTCCTGAAGTTCCTGTTGCTTGCGGCAACAGCCCTGTTTTCTGCTTCTTTTATGAACGCTCAGAACGTCAGGGCCTCACTTGGCGGGACCATAGTAGAGGAAGACAACGGTCAGCCTGTCATCCAGGCTGGTGTCCAGCTTCTTTCGCACAAGGACTCCACTATGCTCAGCGGTACTCTGAGCGACAACGAAGGAAAGTTCGTCATCACCGCTCCTCCAGGAGACTACATACTCAAGATCAGCTTTGTAGGCTGCATCACATCGTACACCAACGTCAAGATGAGTCTGTCGCGCACAGTCCAGGACCTGGGAGTAATACCTTTGGCGGCCGATGCAGTATTCCTCGAAGGGGCAATAGTGGCGGCGAAGGCTCCTCCTGTGACGGTCGTGGAAGATACGGTCGTGTACAATGCTGCGGCTTTCAGGGTAGCAGAGGATGCCACCCTTGCAGAACTTCTCAAAAAGATTCCGGGGCTTCAGATAAGCGGAGGTACCGTAACTCTACACGGCAAGCAAGTGCAGGAACTGCTGATTGGCGGCAAACGCTTCTTCGGAGGCGATGTCAAGGCGGGGCTGAAGAATATTTCTGCCGATATGATAGAGAACATTCGGGCATACGAACGCGAATCAGATATGGCAAGGCTGACCGGTGTTGACGATGGCGAAGAAGTTCCGGTGCTCGACCTCACGGTCAAGAAGAATGTCTTTGGAAAATGGAAGAACCTCATCTCGGGTGGATACGGCACTTCCGACAAGTATCTCGGCAAGGCAAATGCAAACAAAATCACAAAGAAAAGCCAGATTTCAGTGATAGCCAATGCCGGGAACGCCTCTGATGACAAGAACAACACCTCCACCTCGCGGAACGTAATCGGGAACGGAAGCGAAGGAGTCACCCACGAGAACGAAGCCGGAGTCAGCTACTCCAAGGAAACCAAGAAATACGACCTTGGGGCAAGCATCCATTACGACGGTTCCGACAGAGATGCAATCAGCGATTCGCGCAGCGAGAGCATACTTGCCTCCAGCAAGAATTTCTCGAACGGACATGGAGAATACCGCAACCTCCGCAATTACTTCAGGGCGAGAGCCGACCTGGAATGGAGGCTCCCCGGCAATACCACCCTCATCTTCATCCCCTCGATGAGTTACCTTCGCACCAACAGCTTCACCAACTCCCTGTCGAGCCAGTTCAAGAAGGACCCCTACGATATTGAAGGCTACAACCCCTCAGACTGGCTCGGGATTGAATTCCCCAAAGATCCATACAAGGCCATAAGGGTCAATTCGACCCAGAATCAGTCGCAGGCAATCTCAAACCGCTTTGTCGGAAGCGGTGTCCTTCAGCTGAGCAAGCGCCTGAGCAAGAGGGGACGCAGCGCATCTGCCCGTTTCGAGTACTCCTTCAGCCGCTCCGAAGACAATAATGTCCACGACTACCTTACGCGATACTACAAAATCAAGGCAAATCCCGATTCTACCAGACTCCGCAAGCAGTATGTCAGGACCCTCTCCCCGTCGAGGAACTTCAGTGCACTGTTTGTATTCAGCGAGCCTCTTCACAAGAGCGTATATCTGCAGGCCATCTATACCTTCAATTACAAGAGATACACAACCGACAAGAACTTCTACTCTATGGAGAATCTCTTCCCGGAGTGGAGTATTGAGAGGGCTCAGGGCAGCGAAGCCCTGAAATCGCTGCTCCCGGACGGCTTCGAGACTGCATTCAACCCCCTGTTCTCCTCGGAGGGAAGATACGACTACTTCTCGCACCGCATCAACCTGAACCTTAGATACATCACCAGGAAGTTCAACATCACCGGAGGCGTCAACCTTACACCACAGAATACCATCCTCAGCTACGACGACGGCGACGGAGTCACGCATACCATCAAAAACAGCGTGTTCGACGTATCTCCTCTCATTACCATCAAGCTCAAAAAGAGCAAGAATACCCAGTTCAGTTTCACCTACCGCGGGGCAGGCCGTCCGCAGACAATGTACAATCTGATGCCTGTAACCAACGGCACCAATGCTACCAGCATCTTCAAGGGTAATCCCGAACTCAAGCCCGTATTCCAGCACACTCTCAATCTCGCATACAGCCACTCCAACATCAAAAAGCAGAACAGCTTCGTTTCGAACCTGCAGTATGTCAACATAATGCATCAGGCGAGCAACTGCACCGAGTACGACCCCGACAGCGGGATACGCACCACCAGCCCTGCCAACATAGAAGGCAACTGGTATGTGGTCGGAAACCTCTCGGCCAACAAGACCTTCAGAGACAGCAGGTTCTCGGTTTCGAGCCATACCAGGGGCGAGTACCGCAACAATATGTCATACCTGTACAACAGCAAGCTCAAGAAAGCCGAAGTCAACAGGACCAACCGCACGCTCGTCAATGAGCAGGCCGAAGTGAGTTTCCGCAACGACTGGCTCGAGATTCTGCTGAATGCCGGAGGCGAGTTCACTATCGAAAGGAGCCTCCTCCGCCCCGATATGAACCAGAGTCCCTGGTCAGTCACTACAGGTACTGCAACCGACTTTACCCTGCCCTGGAAGATGCACTTCACAGCCGACTTCTCAGCCATCTTCCATCGCGGCAACGTATATAGCGAACTGAATCGCAACTACCTGATTCTTAACACAAGAGTAACCCAGTCGATACTACGCGGCAGGGGACTCTTGAGGCTCGACTGGTACGATATGCTGGGCGACAATGCCAATATGGTACGCTCCTTCTCGGCCGAGAGGCGCACCATTTCGATATACAACGGCCCCACAAGCTACCTTATCCTTCGTTTCGTATATAAGTTCGGAGGCCGGAAGAAATAACGGCGCTACAGAATCTTGAGGTTCAGCCCCTCGGGCGATACTGCGAGTTCTACCTTGCGGCCGTCTTCGAGGGTGATTCTTGTGATTTTTTCTTCCTCGGGCACGCTGCCGTCGGAAGACATAGCCCTCTGCGCAGCATCATACCAATAAAGAATCTTGTTGCAATAGCTGCGGAACTCCTCTCCCCTGGGAGTAAGAGAGAGACCCTTGCGCGAGCGCAAAAAGAGGGTGACCCCAAGAAGTTTTTCGAGTTCGGCCATACTCTGGCTCACTGCCGGCTGGCTTATGCCTAACTCCGTAGCAGCCCTGGTAAAGGAACCGAGGCGCACCACAGTATCAAAAATCCTCAATCTGAAATCCTCGAGCATAGTCAATCGAGCCTGAGCACGGCATCAGCATAAGAAAGTGCTGCTGCCCTGTGAGTTACGCAAATAATTGTCTTTCCCGGAAGATACTCTCCGGCAATTCTGGACAGGACTTCGCTTTCAGTCTTCTCGTCGAGTGCCGAGGTAGCCTCGTCGAGTATTATGACCCCACCCGGACGGAGCAGGGCCCTGGCAATGGCAATTCGCTGGGCCTGACCCTCGCTGAGTCCGGAGCCTACCTCAGAGCAGGAACTGTCAAGACCTCCCGGGAGTTCTTCTACAAAGTCGGCCGCAGCCATATGCAGGGCCTTGTGAAGTTCCTCCTCACCGGCATCGGGATTCGCGAGCAGGAGATTCTCTCTTATTGTCCCGCTCATAAGGCTGTTGCCCTGAGGCACATAAAGGAAGTTGCAGCGGGTGCGCACCCCGGCAGGCACATCCCCCGAAACGGAGCTGTAAAGCCGAACAGATCCCGAAGAAGGTCGCAACAATGCGAGAATCAAACGGATAAGAGTGCTCTTACCTACTCCTGTAGGGCCCATCACTACTGTCATTGTACCTGGTTTGAAGTCAAAGTCAAGCCCGGATATCACGTCTCTGCCCTGGTCGGGATAGGAGAAGGACAGATTCTCAAGTCTGATTCCCGGAGCTCCGGACAGAACTATGTCTTCACCCTCGTCTTCGAGACTGAGTTCGCCGAGTTCCATCAGCCTCTCCTCAGAGGAAAGGGCTCTGATGAAGGCAGGTACATTGCGGGCTATGTCTGCCACGGGCCTCTGCACCTGACTGACCAGCTGGAGGAAAGCCACCATTACACCGTAGGTTACGGTTCCGTCTTTAATCCCCGAGGCTCCCCAGAGGAAGGCCAGGCTGTAACCGCAGATGAAGCCAAGATTCATAAAGCTGCGCGAAAAGGCCGAATAGTTGAGCCTCGATACGGTCTTGCCCTTGAGTTCATCCTGAAGGAGCCCAAGTCTGCGAAGGACCTTTCCTGCACCCTGAAGGGTCAGGATGAGTACCCTGTGCTGGAGATTCTCCTGCATATGCCCCTGGATGCTGCTGTCCAGAGCGCGTATCTGTCCTGTCAGACGGCGGGTCTTGCGGAAGAAGGCAAGGCTCCCGGCTACCGCTAGCGGCATAATCAGAATCAGGGTCCAGGCCACCCTGGCAGGAGCCAGAGACAGAAGGAACCAGGCGGCGGCCACAAGCTGCACCCCAGTCACGAAAAGGTCGGGAAGGCAGATGCAGAGAAAATCCGATATTACGCTGATATCCTGCTCCAGACGGTTGATGGTGTCGCCGCTGTGGAATCGTTCGCGTCCTGTCCAGACACTTCGCATCACGTGTGAAAAAGTGTCGCGGCGCATTTGGTTCTGGGTCAGCACAAGGATAAACCCCTGCCAGTAAGGGATGAGTATCCTGAACAGGGTCCTGATGAATGCCAGCCCCACGAAAAGGATTACTGCCGGGCGGAAAGCCCCGGCGACGCCGCCTGTTGCCGCATCGATTACGTTCTTGCTGGCCCACACGAAACCCAGCGATGCCGCCACCTCAACGATGCCGGCAAACGCACTCAAAAGAACTCTCGCAAGCAGGGGCCCGCGGAGCCTTCGCATCAATGCTGCAAGACAGGAACGGAACGGGAGCATCTCTACTCGGCAACCACCCCGGCCTCTATCCACTTTGTGGCAATGGCCTGGGAATCCTTCTCTGCGGTTTCCCTGTCGATTTCGTAATTCTCGACAAGTACGTCGGCAAGGTCAGATACGCTGAACTCCTTGTCACAAACGGCTTCCCAAAGTATGGCTGCGCTCTCGTTGAGCGAAATCAGCTTGTTGAAATTTATCTGGGTAAGTCCTTCACCTGTAACCACATGTTCTCCGCAGATGTTACGGAGCTTAAAACCTTCAATGATTCTCATTTCTACGATTATGCTTTGGACCGGCAAGGCCGGATCTTCTGTAAAATGCAAGGAAATATCTTCGCACCTGGAACGGGAGCGAGTTCCAGAATGCAGCCCTGCCGATGCTCTTCTCAGAGAGGCAGTCCACTACCCTTCCCGAAGGCTTCAGAATCTGGAAGGCCGTTCCCGAGACATCCTCGACGCGGCATTTCTCGTTGCCAGTCAGGTTGCCGTCACCGTGCAGGACAACTGTCCCGTCGCTGACCGACACCACCCTGTGAAGGACGTAAACCCCAGGACGTATGCTGGCAAGGACTATCTCCCCCGGGGAGATGCTGTCGCGGCGGACCAGATTCACCGAATCCTTTTCTCCGTTGATGAAGGGATTCATACTGTTACCCTTGGTCATAATCACAACCTGATGCCCCTCACGGAGCATCTCGGTCACTTCTCCAAGGAGAATGTCATTGGGCAGTTCTATTCTGTTCATCTGTCACTGCACTCACAAACTCCGTCGTGGCATACGACAGCTGCTTCCCTGTCGGGGCGACAGTCAAGCACATAGAACGGGATGGCGGATATTACTTTCTCAAAGCAGGCGTGAAGGCCGTCCGACATTCTGCTGTCGGCCTTGAAGCCTGAACTTGAGGAATAGATGAGCGAATACGCCTCCAGAACACCCAGACGACTGATTTCATTGCGGGGAGACTGGCGTATGCTGACGAATCCCCCTATGGGGTAATCTTCATTGCGGTAGCAGGGGGTCTTGCCTGACCATGGAGAACCGAAAACCCTTATGCTGCCGTCCTCCATCACCCTCAGCACAGGATTGTCATCGTTGAGAAGATGGGTTCCCCTGATGTACTCGAGCCACTGGCGGCTGTGAGTGCTCTTGCCGGCACCGCTGCGTCCGAGGAAGAGGAAGGCCTTCCCGGCGTGCGCCACTACCGAGGCGTGCAGTTCGAGAGTATCAAGGCCGGCCGTCGAGAAGGCGAACATCAGCATCAGGGAATTGTTGATTCCGAACAGGGCGTCGCGTCCGCTCTCGACCTTGACCGAAGCATTCCTGAAGTCGGAGTCAGATACCATACGGGCACAAACGGGCCTGCCGGACCAGACAGCCATCTCGGCATACCAGAGTTCGCCGCTGCGGTAGAGTTTGACCACCGGCTCTCCGGGTTCTGTGGGAACGTCATAAACGGGAACGGGATTCAGTTGCGGAAGGGTATCACAAACCGAGACTGTAAAGAGGGGCTCGGACGAAGTTTCTGTGACAAATGGCTCATACTGGCCGAGGAGGGCCTCCAGGGGACTGTCATCAGGCATTTCCAGATGGAAGGTATGTCCGGCCACTTTGTAAGCGTGTATCATCTGTGTAATTTTCAAACAAATATAATGAAAAATTATGATTATATTTGTGCAATAGACACATCTTTGAAGAATTATGGAAGGGAGAGATACAAGCGTCAGACTTGAATACAACACTGAAAGAGAAAAACTTGGAATGCCTGAGTACGGACGTAACGTTCTTACGATGATAGAGATGATGAAGGAGATTCCCGACAGGGAAAAGCGTAGCCAGCAGGCAAGGGCTATTGTCAAGACTATGGAACTGCTGAATCCCCAGGTTCACTCCCAGGAGGATTTCGAACACAAACTCTGGGACCATCTCTATGTCATAGCCGGGTTCGACCTTGACATAGATTCGCCGTATCCCGCCCCCAAGGCCGAATCGTTCATCACCCGCCCCGTACCTCTCCCTATGAAGGGTACAAAGATTCGCGCAACCCACTACGGCCGCAACATCGAAAGAATCATAGACCTCATCTGCACCGAACCAGACGGAGATGACAAGAACGCGATGATAAGGTCGCTTGCATTATATATGAGGCAGCAGTACCTCATCTGGAACAAGGACAGCGTGGCTGACTCTACCATATTTGCCGACATCGAGAAACTCTCGGGCTACAAGATCAAGGTTCCTGAAGGGATAGAACTCGGCAGGGTCTCTGAAACTGCCAATTTCAGCCGTCCGAGCATAGGCATTCCAAGCGCGGGAGGGCTCGGACGCAACAACTGGAAGAAGAACAAGAAGAACTTCAAGAAAAACAACTCACGATGAGAATTCCCGGTTTCTTGTTATTCTGGAAGAACTGGGACGACAGCGAGAAGGCCTCCGCCATCAGAATCACCGGCTTTGCCATTGCCGCAGTTACCATCTTCTTCTTCCTGTCAACAGTATCGTATTTGTTCTGTTGGAAGCAGGATATGAGCCTGCTGGCCAATCCCGACGCGATGGATGCCGGAACGTCAGTGCACAATCTGGGGAACAAGCTGGGTTTCAGGCTCAGTCACCTCCTTATCGGAGAACTCTTCGGGCTGGGCAGCTTCGCCCTGCTTGTCATACCCGTTGCCCTGTCTGCCAGGCTTATTGCCGGAAGGTGGAAGCGTCCTCTTCTCAGGACCTGTCTCGAGAGCCTCAGCGGAGCATTTATTCTGTCTCTCATCTTCGGCTATGCCGGTTCGATTGCCGGTCTTGACTCCATCTTCGCAGGTGGTCTAGGGGGGAGCTGCGGGGCTCTGGTTATCGCCTGGGCGGTCAATCTGATTGGGCTTGTTGCCACAGCCGCAGTCCTGGTTGTTCTGACACTGTGCTGGCTGTTCTGTACAAGCAGCCGCTTCAACATGATGATGGCCTCGATAGGAAAGAAAAAAACGCCTCACTCAGAAGTTGCTGAAAGCGAAGCTGCAGCTGCTCAAGGAACGGCAATATCAGAAGAGCAGAATCTGTCGGAAGATCCGGAACCGGAAAGCGCCGTTATTCCTGCAGACCAATCCGCAGTTGCCGAGAGCCCTGCCACTGAAGACGGGCAGACCGATGCTACAGAAAACGCAGTTGTCTTTGGAGAATCCGCAACAGCGGCAGGAGAGCCCGTTCCTCAAGGAGAGTCCTCCACTGCCGGGAAAGAGATGGAGGTCATCACCGACGACTGCCTCAATCAGGAAGTAACCGAAGAGCTGCCTCCCATAGACAACCGTCTGGATATGCCCGAGGGTCTCCCCAAATACAAGATTCCTACGATAGACCTGCTCCAGAGCCATTCCTCGGGGCGCAGGGATGTGTCGATGGAGGAACTTCAGCGCAACAACAACCGCATACGTGCGACCCTAAAGAATTACAAGATCGAGGTTGTTGACGTCAAGGCAGTGGTAGGACCCACCGTAACCCTGTACAAGGTTTTCCCTGCCCCCGGGGTAAAGATAGCCGATATCCGCAAGCTTCAGGAAGACATTGCCCTCTCGCTCAATGCACGCGGAGTGCGCGTAGTCACCCTTAACGATTCTGTTGGGATTGAGGTCGCCAACGACTTCTCGTCCATAGTACCCCTGAAATCGCTTCTCAACGACGATGCATTCCGAAACAGCAAGGCTGACCTGCCCGTTGCCATAGGATATACCATCACCCAGAAAGTCAAGGTATTCGACCTTGCAGATGCTCCCCATCTTCTGGTTGCCGGTGCGACAAAACAAGGTAAGTCAGTGGGACTGAACATCATAATCAACTCCCTGCTTTTCTCGAAGCATCCTTCGGAACTGAAATTCGTATTCATCGACCCCAAGATGGTCGAATTCTCGGCCTACTCCGGACTGCTGAAGCACTTCCTCGCGGTTCTTCCCACTGCCGCTGACGAAGAAGAGGAGAGAAACTCCGCCATTGTCAAAACCGCCCCCAATGCTGAGAAGATTCTGCGTTCGCTTTGCATAGAGATGGACGAAAGGTACGAACTTCTGAGCCGTTCGGGGGTCAACAACATCAAACTCTACAACGAAAAGTTCAAGAACCGCAAGCTAAACCCCAAGAACGGGCACCGTTACCTTCCCTATCTGGTGGTTGTCGTAGATGAGTATGCCGACCTTACAATGACCGTAGGTGCTGCTGCAGAGACCAAGGCTGCCTCAAAGAGCATCACAAACTCAATCATCAGGCTGGCCCAGAAAGGACGTGCCGCCGGCCTTCACGTGATTCTGGCAACCCAGAGACCTTCGGTGGATGTCATTTCGGGCATAATCAAGAGCAACTTCCCTATGAGAATAGCCTTCAGGGTTGCCTCAAGAGTTGACTCCACAACCATTCTCGATGCCCCCGGAGCCGAGAAACTGATAGGTAAGGGCGATATGCTCTTCTCGGCCGGAATAGGTTCAGAGCGCATTCAGTGCGGCTATATAAGCAACGACGAAATCTCTGCCATTACCTCCTACATCGCAGAGCAGCAGGGTTATGCAAAGAGTTACAACACTCCCTACTACCTGCCCGAAGCCGAAGACACTTCTTCCTCAAAGGGATCGGTGGATATGAAAGACCTTGACGAGCGCTTCGAAGAAGCCGCCAGACTTGTCATCACTACCCAGAAAGGTTCGACCTCCGACATTCAGCGCAAACTCGCGATGGGATACGCCAAGGCAGGCCGCGTAATGGACCAGCTGGAAGCCGCAGGCATAGTAGGGCCCCAGGAAGGGTCCAAACCCCGCCAGGTGCTGGTCAGCACTTTCGACGAACTCGAAAGGATACTTGATGCCTACAGAAAATGAGAAGACTCCTTGCATACCTCCTGACTGCCTTTGGCCTGCTTTGTACAAGTGTTACGGGGCAGAACAGGGTCGTAGCGGGGCTCGAAGAGCTTACCAGACTTCTCCAAAGCAGCCTGGTAAGTTTCGATTACAGTTACAGGACCGATGACAAGGTGGCGGTGACAGGCAAAGGGAGCATTACCGTTCAGGGCAAGATGTATGTGATGGAAGGTGACGGACTCAGGATATGGTGCGATTCTGTTACAAGATGGACTCTGGACCCCGAAGCCAGAGAGGCATACATCGAAACGGTTTCCGATTCTCCCGACATACTCTCCAACCCTCTCCCCTACATCAATTCGCTCACCGGAGTCAAGAGTGACGGCAATTCAATCAGCGGAACCTACTCCTCCCAGGGGAAGGACATACGTTTCACCATCACCAACATACGCTCTTCTGAGCGGCGCAGCGACTTCTCCTTCTTCAGGTTCGACCCTGCCGGCCTAAAAAAAGACTGGGTCGTTACCGACCTCCGCTAAAGATACCGGGAAACACCTTAGACGCTGACCACACGGTCTTCGGGCACGTACCAGATATAGCCTTGAACGTTGGGATAGTTCATAGCACGGTAAATGTCCACGTACGAGCGCACCTGCTTGAAATGGCTCCCCTTCTCCTCTCCGAATTTATAATCGATGACAATGGTCTCGTCGTCTGAGAGTATCACCCTGTCGGGGCGGCATTCCCTGCCATCGGCGCCGAAAAGCGACACTTCATTAAGACAGCGCCCGCGGAACCATTCCGGGTGGCTGGCTATGCGCTCAGAAAGCAAGGCCCTGTCGGAGTCAGCCTCCTGGACAGACAGCAAACCGAGGGCCGAGGCCTGCCTTACGGCAACATCAAGGTCTTCAGGCACGGTAACGGCCGAAAGAATGTCGTGAAGCACTATTCCGTTGAGCCTTGGCGAAGCCTCAACTCCGGCAGTAACTCCGTCGGGGCCGAAGAAATCTGCCGCAGCCTCCGAGGGCTTGAGACGGTCAGCAATGGGAATTGAGTCGAACACTCCAGGAAAGTCTTCCGGAGCCGCAGCAGAAAGGGTCCTCTGGGCGCAGAAGGAATAGGGGTCACCAGTAGTATACTCCTGGTAGCCTCCGCAGAAACCATACAGAATCTCTGAAAAATTGCCGAATTCAGGCTTGCCCTTACGAACGCTCTCAGCACATTTCTTGGATGGACTCTTGGCAATGACGTGCAACTCGCAGCGGGCCCTTGTCAAAGCCACATAGAATACATTCATATTATCGACCAACTGCCTGGACTTCTCCTCGTTATATTCATCATTGAAGAAACTGTTCTCTGAAGATGAACTGAGTTGGACGGGATATATCAGTTCAGCCGCCCTGTCGATTCCGAGTCCGGAGGCCGGGGCCGAAAGAGCGCACCAGTGCGTGCCTGCCTTAAACATATTCACCTTGTCGGCATAGGGAAATATGACGTAGGGATACTCCAGGCCCTTGGACTTGTGTATGGTTAGAATGCGGACTGCATCGGCATCCTCGGGGCATCCTATGAAGAATTCGGATTCGTCCCAGTGCTTTAGGAAACGGCCCATGTCGGCACTGTTCACAGCCACCCAGCTCTGCAGTTCGTCGAGGAAGGCCTGTATGAACAGAGTCTCTCCGGCAAACGAATCTGGATATATTCTCTTGAGTTCCCTGAGAAGGGCCTCGCAGAGGTCAAGCAGAGAGTGATAATTCTCGGGAATTACAATGTCCAGCGACGAGGCAAGGTACTTGCCTATGCTGTCGCCGGGGTCGTTGATGCAACTGAGCAGCGATACCAGCCTGCGCACTATTGAAGAAGATTTCAGGTTCAGGGAATCGTCGGAAATCACGGGGATGCCCGCTGCAAGGAGTATCCCGGCAACTTCGGCTCCGTGCTTGCGGTTACGTACCAGGACCGCTATATCGCCGTAACGGGCATTCCTCGAAACGGCATCGAGCACAGAATCAAGCACTGCAGAATGCTGGTCATCGGTAAAGCTGAGGTGGACACATCCGCTCTGACTGTCGCTACTGCGAACCTTCTGTCTCACGTCGGAATAAATATCTGAAAGTCCCAGATAAGAAGCGGCATATTCAAAGAAGGAGTTGTTGAATTCAACGATGCTGCGGCAACTCCTCCAGTTTGAGTCGAGAGTCTCCACGTCAGCCTCAGGGAAAGCCCTGTGCACATCCCTGCCCAGAAGAGCCCAGTCGGAGTTGCGCCAGCGATATATGCTTTGCTTGACGTCACCCACGATGAGGTTGTCTCCTCCCCTGTCCTCGCTGTCCTTCAGGAGAGGCAGAAAGTTCTGCCACTGAATACGCGAGGTATCCTGGAACTCGTCGAGCAGGAAATGGTCGAACCTCGTTCCTATCTTTTCATAGACGAAAGGAGTGTCGCTCTCACCGATGATGTCCCTGAGAATCTTGTTGGATTCGTCGAGACACATCAGGTTCTTCTCGGCGAGAAGTTCATCGAAGGTCCGGTAAAATTCTCCGGCAAGTCCCAGTGAATAAATCATATCCTTTATCATCCACATGGTGCAGTAAAGACGATAAGGCTCGCCGAACAGTTCGGCAAGTTCGGGAGGTCCTGCCTTGAAAGCCTTCTTGGAGGGCATAGGAATCTTCTCCGAAGGAGTGACCGCAATTCCGAGTTGCCGGGCTCTGGCCGAGAAGTCCGAAATAACCTTGGAACATTCCTTCCTGACTTGTGAAAGCTGCTGTTTTGTGTACATCGCAGAGGCATCAAAGCCAATCTTTTCGGCAAGTTCGCGGTGTTCCTCGCTCTTGAGCATCTGCCCCATATCGTACAGAGACCTGTCAATGCTCAGCTTCTGTCCCTGCTCAAAGTTGTCCGCCATATTGATGCGGAACCATTCCATCAGTTCGGTCTGGTCTTCAGTCAGGGAATCCAGAATGCGGTCCATCGACTCTGTGATGAGCGAATTTCTGTCGAGTTCAATCTGGTAATCGGCAAAATATCCTATCTCGCGGCTGAACGACTTCAGGGCCAGCTGGAAGAAACGGTCGATAGTGCTGATAGAGAACGCACTGTAGTCGTGCAGTATATCCAGAAGCAGTCTCCTGGCTCTGGGGTTGACTGATGCCTCCTCGTGAAGGGTATTGAGGATTCGCGCCTTCATCTCGGCAGTAGCCTTGTTGGTAAAGGTTACGGCAAGGATATGGCGATATACAAATCTGTCATCTGAAGACAGGAGAGTATCTATGTATTTGTGGGCCAGCCTGTATGTCTTTCCTGAGCCGGCCGAGGCCTTGAGTATCTTCATCTTCCGCAGATTTGTTTGAAATCGCAGTACTGGCAGGATGCCTGGTCATCGGTTCGGTGGAAAGGCTCACTCAGGTCGGCAATCCGCTCTAGCATCTCACTGAGTTTCTCCTTCATCAGCGAACAGAACTCGCTGCTCAACGAAACATTCTCCACTTCGTTCACATACAGCCTGTAAGGCTGGTATATCGAGTTCACAATACTTCGCCCGGAGACGAGCGGGGAGGTTTCACGGTCCATCTTCAGCAGGGTATCGTAGATGTACAGCTGCAAGGCAATCTTTGGGCGATGCGAATTGTCGGGGCCGAAGAGTTTTGCTACCACATCAGCGGCATTGTCCTCATTGATTATGAAATCGTTGTCCGACACTGATCCCGTCTTGTAATCAACGATACGGATTTCGGAGTCGGAGAATGAATCAAGACGGTCTATGAAACCGATGAAAGGAAAGCCGTCGATATGGGCCCGGACCTTCTTTTCAAGACCCAGGATACTGAAACGGGGAACTCCGTAGCGGCCCATCAGTTCGATATCCCTGGTGATGACCTTTTCTACGTGACGGCAGACCATATCCTCGTAGAGCAGGTTGCGTCCCACTACCTCGAAGGTGTGAAGTTCTTCGCAGATATATTTCCGTACCACCTCCCGAATCTTCGCCTTTGCACCCAGCAGGGACTTCAGATAAGCCTTTTCTATGAGCGGAGGATTGGTGGTATAAAGCTCCTGCATAGTCTTGTGGAAGACGTTACCCACAGCTCCGGCATCAAGAGACTCGTTAACCTCAGACTTCTCCTTGAGCCTCTTGATGGAGTAGAAATAGAACTTTGCCTGACAAGTGAGCCAGTTCTGAAGGGCAGAAGCCGAAAGAGGGTGCGAGCGTAGCACTTCGATATCCTCGGCAGTCTTGGGGATATCCCCTTCAAGCACGGCCTCGGCCACGGGAGCCCGCATAACCTTATGCTTCACATCTACACCGAAATGCAGCTCAAGCTGTTTGAGATAGCGGCTTTCCTCTCCGGTGCGACTGACCTCGGTGCGAGAATCATAGACCATCCACACATTCTCGGCCCTTTGGATCAGACGGTAGAAGTAGTATGCCCATACTGCATCCTGATACTCATAGGTAGGGAGCTCGAAGCCTTTCCGAAGCTCGGCCGGAATGAAGGACGAAGCCACGTTGTGGCGGGGGAAAACCCCCTCGTTGAAACTCAAGATTACAAGATTCTTGAAATCAAGAGCCCTGGTCTCGAGAGGCCCCATAATCTGAAGTCCCTTTAGAGGCTCACCGTTGAATGGGACTGACGCGCCCGACAGGAGCTGCGACAGCAGGTGAAGATAGGTTTGGGGCTTGAGGGCAAGATTGTAGGAGTCCAGCCTGCCCACAGTCTGGTAATACTCCATCGCAAAGTCCTTTTCGATGGCCATTCCGTCAGAGTCGTCCTTGCCTATGCGTGAGGCGAGAGCAGCGACAACGGCCCTCAGATATGCGGCAAGACTGTGGCACTGGGCCTCATCCTGCGCGGCAAGGTCGGTCACGGCAGGTCTGAAAACAAGCGAGAGCAGCCAGTTGTCCGAAAACTCGTCGCCACTTATGTAGTAGTTTGCCCTGTTCTTGATTGTGGAGACAAGCTCTTTCCCCGCATCATCCAGTACCGACTTTACAATACTGTTATTGAATATGGACCAGACATACTTGTGATAGAACAGCCACTGCCCCTCTTTTGAACGCAGATGCATCTGCATTGCCGCCACGTCATTCATCAGAGACCACAACTCGCTTCCGTTCAGGGGGTATCCCATAGTGACATTGAGGTCTGTAATCTCCCCGGGGATGGAATTCAGTACAGGAATGAGCAGAGCCTCGTCGGGGAGTATGATGGCAGTTTCAACTCCCGGTTCCTGTCCTGAAAGAGAACGAAACTCCGACAGAATCCGGGGCAGCTGCTTTGCCTGTCCGACCGAAGAAGGCACGCTGAGGGCGTGGAAAGAGCTTGTGGCCGGCAGAGAACAGTCGGAGTCGGGTTCGAAGGCCTGGGGAAACTCCACGATATTATCAGACATAAAGAAAGAGGACTTGTTGTCTCTGTCCTTTATCATCTGTGAAGAATAATCCCAGCAGAACTCGGCCAGACGGGCATCGCGCAGCCTGCGCATCACAGTCTTCTCGCACTTGTTCAAGGCATTCAGCCCGACAAAGACAAAGCGCCGGGTATCAGGGAAGACCGCGCCGAACACATCTGCAGCCGACTCCGAAGACAGCCTTTCAGCAAGGCTACGGTACACCTTCCCCTCATATGAGAGCCCCTTGGCATCGAGAGCCCGGTTGAAGTCTCTGTACAGGGGGCCGAGCAGATTCCACAATCTGCGGAAACGCTCGCGGTACTTGCCCTCGGAGCCCTTGAACCCGGAAATGAAGTGACTCAAAGCCTCTTTCTGCTTCTCGGTCATATATTCCTCAGGCCTTGTCATATCCTTGAACTGGGACACATTGGTAAAAAGTGCCCCGGCATCGACCATATATTTGTCCACATCGTTGAAATCGGACAGAAGTACGTCTCCCCAGTATATGAAATCATCAAGAGACTCGGCTTCGGGGTTCAGGCTGCGGTAACAGGAGTACAATTCTATGAGCAGGACAACCCTGTCGGTAGATGTAGCATCGGCCGCCCGGTAAAAGAAATCGTTGATTGGAAGCATCCTGGGGGCGATACAGGGCCGCCCGCTTGCGGCAATCTCCTCTCCGAGATACTTTTTGAAAAAGGCTATGGAACGTCTGTTGGGGAATATGAAGCAGGTCTTGTCGGGCTGGCCCTCAAGGTAGTAATGCTTCGCGACTTGTTTCAAAAATGCATTCATACGCCGAAGGTACGCTCCTCTTGTGCCATACCGCAGCACAAAGCAAATTATTTTACAATAATTCTTTCGATTCTTCTCGGAACCGAGGTCAGAATCTCATAGGGTATGGTTCCGAGTATCGATGCAAGTTCCTCTACGGTAGGGTCTTCGCCAAAAATGGTAACGGTATCTCCTGCCTTCACCTCAACTCCGCTCACATCCAGCATGCACATATCCATACAGATGTTGCCAATGGTGGGGACTCTCTTGCCGTTCACGCTGAACGAAGCCCTTCCGCAACCGAGATGGCGGTCGATTCCGTCGGCATATCCCGCAGGGATGGTGGCAGTGACACTTCCATCGGGATTCACCTTGCCCCTGCGTCCGTATCCGACGGTCTGGTCCGGGCCCGAAAGATGCTTTACCTGAAGGACTTTCACCTTGAACGAGGCTACAGGCCTGAGATGCACCCCGGGAAGGGCGCTTATGCCGTAGATTCCTATCCCCAGACGAACCATATCAAACTGGTACTGGGGGAAGCGTTCGATTCCCGCCGAATTGAGTATATGCCACATCGGCCTGTATCCGAGCGCTTCGGAAATCTTCGCGGCTCCGCGAGTGAAGCACTCTATCTGCGAAAGGGTAAATGCATCTTCCGAAGGGTCCTCGGCGGCAGCCAGGTGCGAATAGCACGACTTGACCCTGACCTGGGGGCTGTCAGCAAGACATTCGAGCAGGGCATCGAGTTCCGAAGGCACGAATCCCAGCCTGTGCATCCCCGTGTCGAGTTTGATATGGATGGGATAATCGCGTATGCCTCGCTTGGAAAGAGCCTCGCAGAAAGCCTTCAGAGTATAAAGATTGGGGATGCCCGGCTCCAGACGGTTGTCTATCATCTCTTCGGAGAAGTCGGTCCCTGCTGTAAGTACAAGTATGGGAAGAGAAATGCCGGCTTTTCTGAGTTCCATTCCTTCGACAGGAAGTGCAACTGCCAGATAATCAGCACCTGCCTTCTGCATCATCGAGGCGAACTCCACAGCCCCGTGCCCGTAGGCATTGGCCTTCACAAGGGTAAGAAGTTTGGTGCGCGGGTCGAGCAACGAGCGGAAATAGCGGTAGTTCGCCACCGTCGCGCCAAGGTTCAGTTCCAGCCTTGAGAAGTCATTCTCACCGTTCATATCAGATCAGATGGTGTCGAGATTCATTGAATGTTCCACGTCCGAGGCTGTCTCGGAACCCGCCACCGAGCGGAGAATCTCAAGTCCGAAGGCCTGGGCGTGGCCTGCGCTTCGTCCGGTAATGATGCGGTCCGAGACTACGCAGGCTTTCCTTAGAAAAGCGGCGCCCTTCGAAACGGGGAGCTGCTCGAATCCGTCGAAGCAGGTAAAGGAAACTCCTTCAAGACTGCGAAGCTGCCCGAGCACCAGTCCTGGAGCAGCACAAATGGCCGCGAGGCTGCCCGAGGCATCATAGTGTTCCTGCATCAGGGACATGAGGGCAGAGCAGCAGGCCAGATTCCTGGTACCGGGCATCCCTCCGGGGAAAATCATAAAATCGCCGCGGGAAGTTCCCTCGTGCGAAGCGTCCAGATCGTCCAGAAGGCAGTCGGCAAGCACTCTAACCCCGTGGGAAGACTCTACTTCCCTATTGCCCGAGATACTCACGAGCCTCACGCAGGCTCCTCCGCGACGGAGCACGTCGCAGGTACACAGGGCCTCGACATCCTCAAAGCCGTCGGCCAGAAATATATTGATTCCTTTCATTATCCCGCGAAGATACGCATTTTCTTTGACGATTCCGCACCCGCTCAGTGCTGTAACAAAAGATATGCATTCAGAGCCTTACGGTATTCCATACGGCTGTCAAGGAGGGCATCTTCGCTCTGTCTCAAAGTATTCTCCACCTGAAGGAGCTCGGAGAGCGTTGACATACCTGCCCCGAACGAAGCCTTCTGATGTTCGAAAACGGTGGCCGCATAGCCGGCGCTCTCCTCCGAGACCAGCATCTGTTCCCAGGCGGTATTGAGTTCGAGCCAGGCCTGACGTGCCCTGAGCACAAGCTGGGCATCTAGATACTCTTTTTCATTGGCAGCCTTCCGAATCTCATAGTCGCAGCGGCGCAGTTTCTGAGATGTCTTTCCCCAGTCGGTGAGAGGCATCTTCACCACGGCAAATACGGCCCCGTTCAGACGACCGTCTCCAATCGACTTGCCATAGCCGTATAAGGCTCCCGCGCCTACCGACGGAAGAGCCTCTCCCACAGTCATTTTCCTCTCCAGAGACTTAGCCTCGCCACGAAGCTCGAGAAGACGGCTCTCCTCCATTCCTGCGGCCATCTGTTCCTCGTCCATCCAATACTCCTCGGGAGGAAGGAAGCCGGAAAGCGAATCCGCCAGCACGATATCATCTATGAAGGGACGGAGCGAGTCAGCGACAGCCGTCAAAGACGAATAAGGGAATGAAATCATATTCAGAAGGTCCATCTTCGCAAGGCGCAGTCCGCCCTTGAGTTTGCTGGAAGTGTTTTTCAGTTCCGAAGAGCGGAGCCTGACCTGAAGAAGATCCGACTCGGTCAAGAGCCCTGCCCCCATAGCCGAACGGACATCTTTCTGAAGAGAATCCAGAAGTTCGAGTGCTCCCTGGAGAGTCTTCTGCTTTTCCTGGAGCGAAACGACCTGCCAGTACTTCTCGTCAAGTTGCTTCAGGACACTCTGAACGCTGATTTCTTTCTGCAGAGTGGCCGCCTCGACTCCGAGCGAAGCAAGCCTGTTGCCCGTGACTATCCTCCCTCCGGCGAAAAGAGGCTGGGTCAGGGACAGGGATGCCGAATAACCATATTCGAGGGTCCGGTAACGGGTTGGAAGAGCGTTCTGCGAAGCAAACTCCTCCCAATATCCGTTAATGTTCCAGGCGGCCTCGTTCTTGCCTAATATATCGGTCACTCCTATGTCTATGAAAGGGTTCAGGGCCTTGAACGCCATAGCCGAGGCCGAAACACTAGGAAAGAATTCGGCCAGCGCCTCCCCCTTCCTTGCCCTGGCGGACAGGATGTCAAGTTCGGCGTTGCGGAGCCTGTAGTCATTGTCCCGGCAGAGCTGCCTGCACTCCTGCAGGGTCAGGGTCCTTTGGGCCGCTGCGGGCACGGCCAGGGACAGAAGGAGCCCGAGGACTGCCGCAGGACCGGTATATCTTATTCTTTTCATTTGTCTGCGTGTTTGAAAAGCTGCCAGTATGAGACAGGCATTATCAGAACTATCAGGAATATAGACATCAGGGTGCCGAAGCAGATGACTATGCCCATAGGCATCCATAGGAGATCTCCGCTGATAATCATAGGCAGGACTCCGAGTGCCGTGGTGCAGGAGGTCAGGAAGATTGGACGCATACGGCGCTTCCCCGCCTCCATAGCTGCAGTACGGACATCCTTTCCTGCCTTGAAACGCTCATCCTCGGCATACTCGAACATCAGAATTCCATTCCTCACTATTATGCCTACAAGGCTCACAAGTCCGAGCACTGCCGTAATGGTGAAGTCCATCCCGAATACCCACAGGCCAAAGAAGGCGCCAAAGAGGCACAGCATACTCATCGAAAGCGTGAGCACGGCAAGAGATACCTTCTTGAAGTGGAAAAGAAGGAAGAGGAATAGCACGAGAACCGCGGCAATGAAGGACCAGGCAATCTCGGGAAATACCTTTTCGTTGGTGGCGGACAGGCCTCCGTAACTAACCTCGACACTGCCTCCCGACGAGGGCAGAATCTCATTTTCGACATACCGGCGTATCTTCTTCATAGAGGCAGGCTGGCTTTTACCCATTCTCATATCGGCATATACGCTGACCGACTCGCGTCCTCCAAGATGGTCAAGTTCCGAAGGGGTCCAGTCGGGACTGACGCCGGCTATCTGGCGAAGGGGCACTGAAACCCCAGGAACCGAAGTCGCAATCATCCTGTTGCCTACGGTCTCGTAGTTCATCGACTCACCTATCCCCTCGCTATAGAGATTGACGGGAATCCTGCGCCCGTCCTCCCACAGAGTTGACACAGTCTGCCCGTTGAATGTTCCTGCAAGGGATAGCGCCAGAACCGACCTGTTGACTCCAAGGCGCGAGGCTTCGTCGAGATCAAGTTCAATGTCCACAGAACTGTGGAAGTTGTCACAGTTGCTGTGTATCCACTTCAGTTCATTGTCGAGGCTGTACATATAGCGCTTGAGCGAAGATGCGGCAGACGTAAGCGAATCGCGGCAGTCCCCGGTAAAATTCACGACCACGGCGGCCTCTGTACCGTTGTAGTCCATCTGTTTGAATCGTAAGCAGCACTGGGGGAAGATATGTTCGTAGCGTGACTCGCACTCCCTGAGGAGTTCCTCGGTGGCTTTGTTGGATACGGTATTCACAAGCATCTGGGCAACAGAGGGCGAAGGCAGCAGAGGAGTGTAGGTCGCTGTGAAACGGGGCGCGCTCGTTCCTATGAACGAGGTCACGGTCGTGACGCGGTTGTCGCCCAGCAGCAGTGTCTGCAAGGAGTCAACATAGTCTTTAGTCTTGTCTATCCCCTGACCGGATTCCACCTCCAACTCAACCACGAAGTAGTCTCTCGCGGCATTCGGCATCATCTGGATATTGGTTCTGCTGAACATCAGAAGCCCGAGTCCCACAGCGGCAAGCCCAGCCGAAAGGGTTAGCGCGGGATGCCGGAAGCACCAGTCCTGAGCCTTCTCGTAGATATTCTGGATGAAGGCGAAGAATCTGTCCTGGATATGCGAGACCCTGCTCCTTGGCCTGTCGGCAGACGGTGGCAGCATCCATCTGATTTCCATAGACGGAACCACGCTGACTGCAAAGAAGAGCGACATCATCAGGGCCATCGTGATGACTATGGGGAATATCTTCACAAAGTCTCCGAGATAGCCTGTGATTATCATAGTCATAGGATAGAACATCGCGCAAATGGCTGCAGTCGCGATGAAGGTAGGCAGGAAGAGTTCCTTTGCACTGGCACAGGCAGCATCAAGCGGAGAAAGCCCGCGTCCAATCTTGTCCATATATCCGTCGATGGTTATGATGGAGTCGTCCACAATCATCCCCAGGCACACGATAAGTGCCGCAAGGGTAACCGTATTCATATCTATCTTGAACAGATACATCAGAGCAAGTGCGACTGCCGTGCAAACAGGCACTCCTGAACTCGCGATCATCGCAGACCTCAGCGGGAAGAGCAGAATCATCACCATCACAACGACCAGCATCGATATCAGCAGGTCGCGGAGGAAAGAAAACACCGACCTTTCTACAACCTTGGGCTGATCGGTCACCCTCGTGACCGTTACACTGTCGGGCAGTTCCCTCCCATACTCTTCGAGCACCTTCCCTACATCCTTTCCGAATGCCACGATATTGTTTTCGGGCCTCATCTCGACCGAGAGTATAAGACAGCTGTGCCCGTTGAAGGACACGAACTCGGAGGGAGGGGCATAACGTCTCTGTATGGAGGCTATGTCCTTGAGCCTCACTATGCTGCCCGAAGGATCGCTGTAGATAATCTTCTCAGCTATCTCTCGTTCGCACCCTATCCCGTTGCGAATGTGGATGGGAGAGGAGGTGTAGTCGGTAGTGAAAGTCCCCGCCGGAATCGACAGTGTCGCGCTCTGATAGTCCAGGAGCAAGGTAGCAGGGTCTATACCATATGCCGACAGCCTGTCCCTGTCGATGGTGACCGCTATCTCCTCATCCTGTCTTCCGACCACCGTAACCTTAGCGAGCTGGGGTATCTTACGGAGCCTGACGCACAGCTCGTCGGCATAGCCCGAGAGTTCGGTGTACCCCTTGTCGGAAGATTCCAGGGCGATGAGCAGTGAACTTACGGCACTGAAGTCATCCATCACAGCCACTGCCAGCACTCCTGCAGGCAGGGAAAGTTTCTTTGCCTGGAGCCCGAGTTTGACTTTGGACCACACCTCGTCCTTGCGCGACTGTTTGCAGTTCAGGTCAACATAGATGTAACAGATACCATCCTTGGTGACTGATTTTGTAGAAGCCCTGTTGACCTCCTTGAAAGAAAACAGCGTCTCTTCAAGAGGCCTTGTAAGCTGCTCCTCCACTTCGGCGGCAGTGGCTCCGGGATATACGCCCGCGACCAGCCCCTGAGTTATCTGAAAGGTGGGATACTCGTCCTTGTTCATCTTCCCAAGGCCTGCGATGCCTGCCACAACGCCCAGAAAGACAGCAATATAGACGAACTTTTTATGTTCGACGGTCCAACGGACCCAGGCAGCTATGCCGGTAAACCTTGCCATATCACTCCACTGTTTTGACCTTCATTCCGGTCGAAACCTTGCGGACTCCTCCTACGACAACCCTGTCGCCGGGCGAAAGCCCTTCGGAGACGATGATCCCGTCGCCCTCATAGCCTCCAACCACTATGTCGCACCTTCGGACAACCGAGTCTGTAACCGTCCATACATAGCGGCTTTCCGATCCTGTCATAACGGCAGATGCGGGCACCACTATCGATGGAGCCCCCGTGGAGGAAAAAGAAACCTTGCAGACCATTCCGGGGACCATCCCTTCCAGTGGCCGCGTCAGGGTCAGGGTGCAGTCGTAGCTGTGCGACAGAGGCGAGGCAAGCACGGCCTTGCCTGTAAGAAGGGCTTCGCAGCTCTTGCCCAGTGCCGGCACGCAGACTGTTGCCCGATCTCCTTTCCCAAAAAGAACGGCTTCATTTTCCGGAAGAGGGAAGTGAACCTCAAGTGAGCGGGTGTCCACTATCCTGAACATCGGTGCAGCGATTGTCAGCTGCTCCCCGCATACAACAGCCACGTCCGACACCACCCCTGCAACAGGAGCTTTGATGGCGCAGTCCTCAACCGCCTTTTCGGCTGCCCTGAGGGCTGCCTCCGCCTTGGCGTAATTTGTGCGCATCTCGACCATCTTCACCTCGGGGATGCTCCCGCTTTCATAAACCTTCTCAAGGCGCCGGAGAGCATCCTCGGCCTGGTTGTAGCTTGCCCGGGCCATTTGAAGAGAACTCTTCAGGGCCTGCGATTCAATCCTTGCAAGCACCTGGGAGCGGGAGACCTGCTGACCTTCGCGCACATCGAGACTCACGAGGGTTCCAGAGGCAGAGGCTGACACCGTCACCAGCTTCGAGGCCTCGACCCTTCCCACATAAGACGAGGTCCCCGACGAAGAGGACTGCCCTACTTCCTTTACCTGAACGGTCACTTCCGAAGGTTTCCGCGAAGAACTCCCATTCAGCAGACGGCCCTGATTCTCACAGGAAAGAAGGCTCAGAAAAAGGCTAAGGGACACTCCAACGGCTATAAGCTTTTTGAGTTTTTTCATTTTTCCGACAAGTTATTCGTTTCTTCTGGCCCTGCACAGCACGTCGCTGTCAACGATTTGATAGAGAATCTTTTCAGAAGTGAACTCGCCCCGGTATCTGAGGTTCAGGAGCAGGATATCTTCATAGCGCTTTCCGACTCCTCCTACCTCGACATCTGTCCGTATTCTGGCACCGTCAAGTTCTGAACCGTTCGAACTGCCTCCAGAGGCTCTGGAAAGACCATCGGAGCCTGTTCCACCGGGGGCTGCCTGAATGCCGCTACCGGCAGAGGATGCCAGAGAACCGCTTTCTCCGGGTGCAAGCTGGGAGGCTGAAGCACCGAGTATTGACTGGGAGCCGCTGACCAGAGTCATAAACCTTTGGAAAGGGCTGATTTCAAGCGAATTCCCTTCAGCCACCGCGCGAAAGGCCAGCACCCCTCCGCCGGAAATGTTCATCGTAACCAGCATTTCACCAGTTTTCCTGTCAATCTCGGCTATATTCATCTGGCCGGATTCGTTGTCGATGACAAGCCTCAGGGTATCGTCGTGAACCGTCACCACGGTATCAATCCTGATTTCTGGCAGAACCTGCCCTTCGACCGGGACAGTCACGGTGACAAAGCTTGTATCAAGGCGGCAAGACGGGTCCCTTGTAACAGAGATGGTACCTGATGTCTTGAAGGAATAGTCGCCACGCAGGAACGAAGTGCCCTCCCTGGAGCAGGAGCACAAAGAAAGAGTGACTGCCGCGACAGTCATCATTATGTTGACAAATTGTCTCATATAAAGCTATTTCAAATCAGTGCCTCCATTAACAAAAAATATACCTATTTTTGTAGTCTGTGCCCACCTCGCCACCATTTCACAACAGGTTCCAGGCACTCTCAAGATATGGAAGAAGACAAGAAACTCTACCCTATGCGCTTCTGCACCCTGGAAGACAGTTACTCCTGGGGCAAGGAATGCTTCAAGCTCGCAGACCTGGGTTACCGGGATTCGCTGGTTCATGACGGCTGGCTAGCCGGAAACTCACTCAGCGAGATTATGGATATGTATATGGACAGGATTGTCGGAGACGACGTTTTCGAGCGTTTCGGAAGGCAGTTCCCCCTGCAGGTCAAGATGATACAGGTCGAGGGGAAACTTCCTCTCCAGGTTCATCCCGATGACGAGACTGCTGCCCAGCGTTATGACTTCCTCGGCAAGGACAAACTCTGGTACATAGTCTCGGCCGAA
>JAQXJU010000088.1 GCA_029009115.1 Bacteroidales bacterium
GTCAAGAACACCAAGGACGGATACACTGCCATCAAAAACTGGCATGTCTATGTAGTCTCCACTCTCGGCGACGGCCTTCTGGTAGCCCATACCCGTGACGGAGGAAAGACCACTCAGCTGAGTCTTACCTGTGCCTCCCCCATAACCTATGCTTACAGCGCATCAGCCCCCAGGGTAACTGACAGGCTGTACGAACTCGCCAATGGTGGGAAAAGCATCGAAGGCAGGGTTACCGGTCTTCTTGCCCGCGCCACCTCAGACCTCGAGGTAGCCAATCCCAAATCCTATGGTACAGAGAGGGTTATGGTTACTACCGACCGCAACGAGATACTTATGCTGGACCCTTTGAACTACTCTCTTGTGGGCCGCAACGAAGACCTTTTCTCCGGAACCAGATATTTCAGCAAGTTCGAAAGCCGCCTCATAGGCAATGTCTCCGCCGTGAGCACATTCGTCTCAGTCGAGGGCCATCTGTACGGATGTATGGAGGTTATGGAATACAAATACAGCCCCGTGAGTTACGGAGGGACCAAGACCGGAGTTTTCGGCCCGAACAATACCTGCGCACCTCTTACCAACCAGGGTTTCATAATGTGCTTCGACCCCGTCACTAAGAAGTTCTACGGTTGCAACGGAGTGTTCCTCACACAGTCCTCGATGACTGCATACGAGGGGGTTGATACCGTCCCTGAAGCCGATTGGCTTGCAGACAAGGAAGCGGTTGCCTGCGGAGCACTGAAGAGCCTCAACACCTCCTATGTGATGAAAGACTCTGCAAACCAGTACTATCTCGTCGAGATTTGCATAAACCAGGGTTCCAAGGCCAAAATCGTCCCCCTGAACCTTCCGGAGGTTGACAAAGCCATAGGCTGGGCCTTCTGCGACAACTGCGAGGTTGTATATTATTATACTCCGGATACAATCTACTCTACCATAGTCAGCGGTTCCACTTCGGCCACCAAGGCCCTTTCGTGGAAGCCGGACTCTTCCGACGAAAAGATTACTATGGTCCGCCAGTACACCCAGGGATGGTACGGGACCGGGCAGAAGGATAACAGCTCCAAGCCGGGAGATTTGACATATTACGAATACATCCTCGATACCAACCGCACACAGATTGTAATCGTAACCTACAACGAAAAGACCGGCGAGGGCAAGTTCTACCTGCGTCCGTTCAATGTCAGCACGGGAATGTTCAGCGCATTCAAGAACAACGGAACCTATGGCGGATACGGTGAAATCACCGCCATATGCGGAACGAGAAGATAATCCTAAGATATGAAAAGAATACAAATTGCATCAATGGCTCTGGCCGTGGCTCTGGTCCTGGCACCTTCCCTTGACTCCGATGCCAAGATTTCCCTTTTCCGGAAAAAGGCTGCCAAGACTGAAGCCGTCAAGGACACGGTGAAGAAGGAAAGCAGGTACGAGAAGCTCTTCAAGAAGGAGAAGGAGTGCTGCCGAGGGATGATTACCCTGCACCTCAAGGACGGAAAGGTATGGTTCGAACTCCCTGAGTCCCTGCTCGGGAGACAGTTCGTGATGGGAAGCACAATCAAGAGCATCTCGGACAACGGCAACGGAACGGTCGGCGCCAAGGACAAGCTGATCCATTTCACCTTCGTCAAGGTGGACAGCACCATCCAGATGCGCAGCGTCAACTCTTATTACATAGCGGACGATCCGAACATCGAAGCGGCGCTCGCCTCCGGCAGGAGCGGGTATGTCAGACATTCCTTCCCCATCAAGGCCGTCAGCCCGGATTCTGCGGCAGTGGTATTCGATGCGACACCCATATTCCTCGAGCACGACGAGGATATGAGCCCCTTCATCGAGATTTCCGCCTATGCTGCATACGACCGAAAGGAGAGCTACAAGAAGGACCTGTCCTACATCAGCGGAATCAAGGCCTTCGAGGACAACGTGTCAGTGACTTCCAGTATGAGTTACACCTACACTATGTCCTATATGGGCAAGACCATCTACAAGGACAGGCCGCTCACCGCCGAACTGACACGGAGCATACTGCTGCTCCCTGAGGAAATCTATCATCCTCGTATGGCCGACCCCAGAATCGCTGTCTTCTTCACCCAGAGGCAGCAGTTCAGCCCCACCACCGGCAAGACGCGTCCGGTAGTGCTGGCGAACCGCTGGAGACTGGAACCCTCAGATACAGCGGCCTGGCGCGCCGGAATCCCAGTTGAACCGGTCAAGCCCATAGTCTGGTATATCGACAGCAACTTCCCCGAGTGGTGGCAGCCGTACATCTTCGAGGCCGTGGAGCAGTGGAACGAACTGTTCCTTGAAATCGGATTCAAGAACGCCATCGTGGCCAGGCCCTTCCCCAAGGACGACCCTTCGTTCGATCCGGACAACATCCGCTACAGCTGCGTCCGTTATGCTCCAATCGGCATCCAGAACGCTACCGGTCCCTCCTGGGTGGACCCCCGAAGCGGTGAAATCATCAACGCCTCAGTCTATGTCTATCACGACATAATCAAGCTCCTGACCCGCTGGCGCTTTATCCAGACAGCCCAGGCAGACCCCGATGTACGCTGCGCCGAACTGCCCCGTGAAATACTCGGCGACGGCATCCGCTATGTCATAGCCCACGAAATAGGGCACACCCTTGGCTTTATGCACAATATGAGCGGCTCTTCGGTGATTCCCGTCGAGTCTCTGCGCGACCCTGGATTCACAGCCACCGAAGGCACCACCACATCCATAATGGACTACGCCCGCTTCAACTATGTTGCCCAGCCAGGTGACAAGGAGAGGGGAGTCAGCCTGACTCCGCCCCGCTTCGGCAAGTACGACCGCTGGCTCGTGAAATGGACCTATACCCCGGTGCTGGACGCGGAGAACTTCGCTCAGGAGGCAGCCATTACCTCCGAGTGGATTTCCGATGCACTGAAGCAGGACCCCGACTACCGTTACGGCAAGCAGCAGTTCAGCTCTATGCTCTTCGACCCCCGGTCACAGACCGAAGACCTCGGAGATGACGCCGTTGCTGCAACCAAATACGGAGTCAGCAACCTCAAGTACATAATGCGGAACTTTATGGACTGGATTTCGGAGGATGACGACGAGTACGAGACCCGCACCGATATTTACAACGCGATTATCAACCAGTACCTGATGTACGTCCAGCACGTGACGATGAATGTCGGAGGCCTGTACAAGAACGAGATAAAGAAGGGCGACCCTATGCCCCGTTTCGAGAACATCCCGGCCGCAAGGCAGAAGGCGGCTCTCGACTATCTTTTCACCCTCTGGAAAGATGTTGAATGGTTCTCTGAACCTTCCGTCGTTGCCCGTCTTCCGATTTTCGGCTCACCAGTCCACGCAATACGCGAGTCGGTCCAGTCGATGATAATGGCAACTCCCTTCCTTGCAAGCTATTCCGATGGAATCAGCACCCAGGAGTTCAGTGCCTGGCAGTGCCTGGATGCGATTTATTCCAAAGTGTTCGAGCCCACTCGAAAGGGACGCCGTCTTTCCGCTGACGAGCGCTTCTTCCAGAAGTACTTCGTCCACCAGCTGATGAAGAGTGCGAACATCTTCATCCCCGGGACCAAAAAGAACTCGATTTCCTCAATGGTTCCCGACTATGTCCCCGAGGGTTCGGAGCAGGAAGCTTTCAGCCTCGGAACAATGACCTACGACCCGGTTTCAGGATATGAGTGGATGCCGAGATACATCTTCAACAGAGGCTCCCTCACCAAGGCAAACATACATACCTTCCTTGTCAGGGCCAGGGACCTTATGCAGAGCCGCACAGGCTCAGCCGCAGAGGATGACAGGGCGCACTACCAGCTGCTCATCGATACCATCAACTACACAATGAAAAGGAAATGAAGAATAGGATAAGCGCAATTCTCGGCATCGTGGTACTGCTTTCGGCCACTGCCGCAAACGAGGCTTATGCCTTCCGTTTCCCCTTCTTCCGCAAAAAGGATAAGACGGAGGCCCCGGCACCTGCTCCAAAGAAAACCCCTTACGAGAAGTTCGTCTCGCGCAAGGGTATGGTCAGGGAAGAAGCTTTCGTCAATCTTTACAAGGATGGCAAGAAGGTATGGCTCGAGATTCCCGATTCCCTGTTCGGGAGCAAACTCCTGCTTACCAGCCTGCTCGAAGACAGTTCAGACCCCCATATGCCCATAGGGAGCGACCTTTCCACCTCGACCCTTCTGGAGTTGTCACGTACCGATTCGCTCGTGCTCCTGAAGTCTTCGAAGACTGAAATTTCGGCGCGGGACTCCGATCCGGCGATAGAGGAAGCAATTTCAGCCTCGAAGAGCCAGACTGTGCGTTTCGCCTTCCCTGTCAAGTACAGGAACGGGAAAAAGAGTGTCGTAGTCGATGCCACTTCCCTTTTCTCCTTCTCCAACAAGGAAGCGGTCAGGCTGAAGGGACAGCTTTACGAGGACAGTACCATTTCGGGAGCCGAGTTCAGCAAGGAAGATGCATTGCTCAAGGGAATCGAATCCTGGGAAGGAAGTGTGGCTGCACGCTGGACCGTCCCCACAAAATTGACTCTCGGAGGTGTGTTCGGCGAATTGGCCGAAAAGCCACGGGTTTTGCTGGAGCTGAAGATTATTCTGAGCCGTTTCGACGTGCCGCGCTCTTTGAAAAAGGCTGACAGCCGCATAGGAACTGCTACACGGACCGTCGGCAGCTTTAGCAGCACCGGAGAAATGAAAAAGGAGAAATACTCTCTCAGGTGGAATATCAGTGACTCCCGCCGTATCAGCGTACGGCTGGATACCCTGCTGCCCCCTTCCTGGGCCAAGGCCGCGGGAGAGGCCATCCTCAGCTGGAACGCCGCCTTTGAGCAGGCCGGGCTCGGCAGTCCGATAGAAGTTCTTCCTGCTTCGGCGGGCACGGTGCTCGAGGACCCGGCAGTTTCTTCCGTACGCTTCTCGCCTTCCCTGAACGGTCACGTGACCGCTTCTCTCCAGACCTCAGGCTCCACCATCGGCTCCTGTCACATCGTGATTCCTGCCGGATTCAGTGCCACTGCGCGCAAGCAGGGCGCCACAACCATAGGAGACGTGGACAGGCGTTACCTCGAATACGACATCTGTGACGAGGCCGTGTGCGAATATCTGAAGGCATATATGATGAACATCTTCGGAAAGTGCCTGGGTCTTTCCCCGAATCCGGCAGGTTCCTTCGCATTCAGCCCCCAGCAACTGTCGGACCCCGCGTTCACCCGGGCCAACGGAATCGTCGCTTCGGTTCTGGATGATGTCCTCTTCAATGTTTTTGCCCGTCCCGGGGACAAGGAAAGGGGATTGGTGACCGTAGTGGACCGCATCGGAGAATATGACAAATACGCCATCGCCTGGCTCTACGATGCACCCGATTTCCGTTTCCGCGACGATATGCTTTATATCCCGCCACAGAGAGTGGTTTTGGACCCCCGTGCAGTTGTCGGCTCGGCAGGAGACCTGGGAACCGACAAGCTGGCCTTTGCCGACGCAGTTGCCCGCCACAGCCTGGACATAGCCTCCCTTGCCGTACCTTACCTTGACAGGGATGACGTTGACCCCAGTTATAAGGTGCTTTTCCTGGACTACCTGTGGTTGCGAATGTACAGTTCCTGTTACCTGCTTTCGAGTATGGTCGGGGGAATGTATGTCAATGATGTCAGGCAGGGTTCCGACGCTCCGAGGTTCGAGTGTATCCCCGTGGAGGAGCAGAGGGCGGCATTGTACAAGATTTTTGACATAATCGACGCGATGGAGGGCTTCGGTGAGGAGATCCGTCATTTGGCCGGAGCCAATCCTGAGGTCGGGGCATATAACAGAATGACCTCTACTCAGATGATAAATGCAGGCCAGCGCCTTCCAGTAGTGGCAATGTCCTGCAAACTTGCCGGAAGCCGTTATACCCCGGAAATGTATCTTTCAGACCTTTTCGATTACTTCTTCCGGAATATACGCAAGGGAGAATTGAAATCTGGAGAATATATGGCGGTCAACCTGTTTTTGTCGATGCTATGGTCGATGAATCCTGTGTGTTCGCAAAATGTCAGTGATGTGCTCAAGGGTGGCCGCCAGGCCGCCTTCGCAGCAGCCTCTTCCGGGGACGGCGAGTCCTTTGTCTCCGGTGACGGCGAGTCCTTTGTCTCTGGGGACAGCGCCGATTCTCAGACCAGCTACCGCAGTACTCTGCTTTCGGTACCTCCGGAGTATGCCGAAGACTTCTCGGCCCTTGGACTCAAGGTCTTGAAACAAAGTGTCTCTGCCCTTAAAAACGGGAAAATAAAGGCGAAAGACCCGAAAATCCGAGGTGAAATAGAATTTCTTTTGTATCTTGCCGAATCTTCGCTCGAAGGAACGGACTGATTGTTAGTAGTATATTTAGTTAACCTTTAAAACTTATCGAGTATGAAACTGAACAGATTGTTCACACTCTGCGCGGTTGTGGCTGTTGCTGCGGCCGCCTGTCAGGAGGAACCGCTGCCCGATGCAGTAACCCCTTCTTCCATCGAGATTCCTGTTCTCTCAGTTGGGGGGAGCACAACGGTCTCCTTTAGTACAAACTGCGCCTGGACAGCTTCCAGTGACGCATCCTTCGTTACCGTCAGTCCCGAATCGGGCGAAGCCGGCGATGCAAACCTCACCCTGAGCGTAACCCCCAACGACACTTTCGAGGAGCGCGTAGCGAATGTTACCGTAGTTGCGGGTTCCATTACCACAGTCTATAAGGTTCGCCAGGCCTATACTCTTGTCTTTGGTGCGGCAACCGACAAGCCTCTCTCCATCTCTGCCGACGAGCAGACCTTTGCCATTCAGGTGACTTCCAACGAGTCTTACGAGGTTGCAGTAGAAGGCGACTGGCTCACTCTCCTGCCTGCTACAAGAGCTGTTCCCGTGACTTCAGCCGCTAGTTTCAAGGCTTCCGCCAATACCGGCCTTCAGAAGCGCACCGCCACTATCACCATCACCTCCGCTTCTGGATCTGTCCTGAAGTATGCCGTTGAGCAGGCAGTCGCCGAAGGTGCAATGAAGATTGCATCGGTTAAGTATGTCTCGAACGTTGAGGATACCTACGATCAGATAGAGGGCAAAGTAAGATTCCATTCTGAGTACGAACTCGAATTCGATACCGAGAACGGCAAGGTCTTCCTCGCCATCAATACCCCGGAAGTTGAGAAGCCTCTTGAGAGCGTACCTGCAGGTGGATACGAGGTAGATGCCACCAACAGCCACGCAGCCGGAACATTCTCCGTAGCTGGAGCAAAGTACTACACCAGAGTTCTCGATGGCAACAGGGAAATCACAGTCATTGACGGTAGCATTAGCATCGAATCAGACGGTAAGGTTTACAGTGTTACTGCGGCCCTGATGGATGCTTCGGAGAAGATTTCGACCTATGTTTACAAGGGAGAGTTCCCTGCAGTCGAGGATGCTTCTACCGCTTGCTCGTATGCATCAGTATCGTATGTCGGTGATTATTACACCTATTTCGCATCAGGTGCAAAGGGCTATAGTTTCTCTTTGTACCCTTCGGACAGTGCCGTGGATGCCGATTATCCCTATTATTTATCTTTCACGGTCTATGCTGACAAGTCTCTTGATGAGAAGACAGTTCCTACCGGCAAGTTCACTCTCGACCTGGATCCGGAATATATCGACAGCCCGTATCAGAGTGGAACGGTTAATTACAAGTCCGGTACTATTACTGCCTACAACGCCTATGGCAAACTCGATCCGGAGAAAGGAAAGTATTACGACTTTGATATTCCAGAAATGACGGTTGAAATTGCCAATGTTTCCGGTACTGTCTATTCTGTTAAGATTGACGCCAAAATGAAGGGCAAGGTATCTGATTATATTTATGATGAGAATACCGGAGAAACTACTGAGAAAGTTCTTGGAGAGACCGAATTTACTTATTCCAAGACTTTCGAAATCAACATTGATGAAATTCAAGACGGGGCATCTCGTCCTCAACCGGATGTTGACGCAAGCTTTACCGGATGCTCGATTAGCAGTATGTATACGGGCTTCTGGTATGGCTCGCCTTATGAGAATATCAACAGCCAGGTGTGGTTTATCCAGTGGTCTTATGTCAATGGC
>JAQXJU010000089.1 GCA_029009115.1 Bacteroidales bacterium
GCCGGTATGGGCAGCCGTTACGGCGGACTCAAGCAGATGGACGGCCTCGGCCCCAATTCAGAAACGATTATCGACTACAGCATCTACGACGCTGTCAACAACGGTTTTGGCAAAGTCGTTTACATCGTCAGAGAATACTTCAAGGAAGATTTCGAGAAAAGCGTCAGAGCCAAGTATGCCTCGGTCAGGTGTCTTGACGGAACGCCCCTCGAATTCAGATTCGTGACCCAGGAGCTCGACAAGATTCCTGCAGGATACTCAGTGAACCCCGAACGTCAGAAACCTTGGGGAACCGCCCACGCTGTCCTGATGGCTGCCTCTGAAATAAACGAGCCCTTCGTGGTCATCAACGGAGACGACTTCTACGGAAGAGACTCGTTCAGGATAGCCGCCCAGTGGTGTCGCGACCACGCCTCATCGCAGGGCGTATTTGCCATAGTCGGTTTCGAACTCGGCAACACCCTCTCGGAATCGGGCGGTGTCTCGCGCGGAATATGCCATTACACCGCAGACCGTATGCTTACCGGAGTGGTCGAACACCACAATGTGATGGTCGATGAAGACGGTGTCCTGCGTGGCGACAACTCCGTTACCTCAGAGAGGGTCGAACTCAATGCAAAAGACCTCTGCTCAATGAATATGTGGTGCTTCACCCCCGACTATTTCGAGCGCAGCGCCGAATGCTTCAAAGACTTCCTTGCCCAGTGCGCCGGAGAACTCAAGAAAGAATTCTACATCCCCTTTGCAGTGGACCGTATGATTAGTGCAGGAGAGGCCGTCACCGAGGTTCTGGCAAGTTCATCAAGGTGGTTCGGAGTCACATTCAAGGAAGACCGTCCCGCAGTGGTCGCAAAACTCGCTTCGCTTGTACAGGACGGCATATACCCTTCACCCTTATACAAATAGCTTATGCCACGAAAGACTCACGGACGGAATTTCAGGCTATTCGACAACTACACCTTTTATGTCCCCGGAGTTGCCGAACTCCTTATTCTGGTCCTGTGGCTCGTTGTCGGTGCTGTTGCCGGCAATCTGGTCACTTTCGCATTCTCGGCGTTCCTCGGACCCGAGGCTGCTGTGGAATACTCGACTGTAGTGGCCTATCCCCTGATGTTCATCCCCGCTATGGTATGGGCATCGGCAAGGAGCAGCCGCGGACGCTATGTCCGTTCGGGAGTCAGGCTTGACTCATCCAATTTCGGCCGCAGCGGGTGGCTCGGGTGTTCTCTGATGGTTATGGCCGCAACCCTGGCCGCAGCCTTCTGTATGGACCTTTTCAACTCCATGCTCCCTCCTATGCCCAAGTGGCTCGAAGATACTCTCAAGGGTATGACAGGCGGCAACTTCTGGCTGAATTTCATCTGCGTTTCGGTCTTTGCCCCCTTCTTCGAGGAATGGCTGTGCCGGGGAATGGTCCTTCGCGGGCTTCTCTCCAACAAGGTAAGACCCTTCTGGGCAATAGTGATTTCGGGAGCTTTCTTTGCCCTGATTCACCTCAATCTCTGGCAGGCTCTTCCCGCCTTTGTGCTGGGATGCCTCTTCGGCTATGTCTATTACCGTACAGGCTCGCTGAAGCTGACTATGCTGATGCACTTCACCAACAATACCTTTGCCCTTCTCTGCGGACAGAGCGAGTCGCTCAAGGATATGAACTATTGGACCGAAGTGCTCCCTCCCGTGCAGTACGGAGTCATCTTCGCCGCCGGTATCCTTCTTCTTGCACTTGTGATACTGGAGCTGTCCCGCATCCCGGCAAAGTCTGCCGAAGGCTCACTCGAGACTGTTCCCTCTGATTTTGATGACAGGAGCCAGCTATGCTGATTGTTCTCGAAGGACTTGACGGCGCGGGAAAATCCACCCAGGTACGCCTGTTGCGCAGTTACCTCGAAGGTATTTGCCCAAAGCTTGAGTACATCCACTTTCCCCGATACGAGGCCGGAGTTTACGGCAATCTCATAGGAAGGTTCCTGAGGGGCGACTTCGGCTCGATTGACGAGGTGCACCCCCAGCTCGTGGCACTTCTCTTTGCCGAAGACAGGCACGGAGCCGCTCCCCGGATGAATGAAATACTTTCGCAGGGAGGAACAGTCCTGCTTGACCGCTATGTCTATTCCAATATAGCCTACCAGTGTTCGAAGCTCTCAGACCCTGCCAGCGTCGAAGAACTGAGACAGTGGATACTCGATACCGAATTCAACGCCTTTTCAGAGCCCAGACCAGACCTGAACATTTTCCTGAATGTTCCCATCTCCTTTGTCGAGAGTCGCCTGGCAGCTGCCCGCAGCGGAGCGGACAGAGATTATCTCGAAGGAGCCAGTGACATTCACGAGGCCTCAATCGCATTCCAGAAAAGGGTGCGTGCGATGTATCTAAGGCAGGCAGAGCTCGATGCGGGTCTTACCGTGGTTGACTGCGAAGATGAAAACGGAGGGATGCTCCCGCCTGATGCCATATTCGCCAAGATAAAGAAATTGGTAGATGAAAAGTTTTTACAAGGGGCTTAGACGCTTTCTGGCTGTCCTGATTGGTCTTGTTTTCTTCGTCGCCGGGACACTCAAACTGATGGATCCCGTCGGTGCCGGCCTTGTAGTCGCCGAGTATCTGAGGTTTATGCATCTGGGCTTTCTTGCCGGAGCATCCAAGATTCTCGGTGTCTTGCTGGCCCTTGTCGAGACCATAGTCGGTGCCGCTCTCGTCTCTGGAGTCTGGCGGCAGTTCTTCGGGGTTGTCTCGGGTTTTATGCTCGGCTTTTTCACCCTGCTGACCTTCTTCCTGTGGATACTGAATCCTCCGATGGACTGCGGCTGCTTCGGTGAGGCAATTCATCTGACTCATTCGCAGAGCCTCGCCAAGAACATCGTGATGCTCGCTATGTGGATGGTGGCATTCATCCCATTCTCGAAACTCGGGAAGCCGCGCCGCCTTTCGCAGATATCATTCTGGACGGCAACTGCATCAACCCTCCTCTTTACCCTGTATTCGGTGCTGTCCATCCCTGCGATTGACTTTACCGACTATGCTCCCGGAGCCGAACTCTACGCTGCCGTGGGGCTTGAGGAAGATGACCCGCAGCTGGAAGTCAGCGAGAACCTCGCCGTGCCCCTGTCATTTAGCGATGCTGCGGGGGAATACTGCGACCATCTGGCCTGCGAAGGCTCGGTATGTGTGCTGTCGGTGTACGACCCCGACCGGCTCGGCGGAGAAGACTGGCAGAAGATATCGGACTATCTCGACAGTGTCTCGGAATACGGATGCAAGCCTCTTCTGCTGGTGGCTTCTACCCCTGAAGAAATCGAAGCTGCAGCTCCCGGGCCTGTGCTTATGCGTTGCTACTATGCCGACCGCAAGACCCTCCTGACCCTGAACAGGTCTAACGGGGGAGTGACTTTCATAGGTGACGGACAGATAGTTGCCAAATGGGCCTTCCGTTCACTTCCAGACAGCGACGCCCTTTCGAGACTCGTAAGCAGTAATCCTACCGAGTCGATGATGAGGTACAGCACACGTTCCCGCACCAGGATGCAGGCATATATGCTGTATGTGACTGCAGTACTTCTGCTGCTGTAGGGAGGCTGCTGCAGAGCTTCGATAGGGGGGAGACTACTGCTTTAGGGAGGCTTCTGTTTTAGGGAGGCTTCTGCAGATGCTTCGATAGGGAGACTACTGCTTTAGGGGGGGCTGCTGCAGATGCTTCGATAGGGAGACTACTCCAGAACGATTCCAAAAGGAAGGCGGGCAAAGAAGAGGTCCGCCTTTTTTGTGCGGCAACGCTCGCTCCAGTCCAAGAATACCTCGGCTGTGGATTCAAGCGGAGTCCCGGCAAAAATGAGTTCCTGTTCGGGGTCCTGCCCTCCGAATGCCAGGGTGAGGCTCTCCAACACGGTCATAGGCTTGGGGAAACCTTCGATTTCCCAGTTTTCGACATCGGGGTCTGAGGCTGCGGCGGCAGCCCAGCGAATGGCATCTGACAGAGTTCCTACCTCGTCGGCAAGCTTTATCTCCACTGCCTCGGCACCAGCCCAGACACGGCCCTGACCAATCTCATCGACATAGTCGCTGCTTAGACCTCGGCCTTTTGATACGTTGGAAATGAAGTCGTTGTAGATGCGCTCGACACTGCGGTGCATATACTCCTGCTCCGATGCGTCAAGAGGACGGGTGAGGTTGTACATATCGCCGTGCTTGTTGCTGGAGACTGTCTGGACATTGATGTGGACAAGCTTTTTGAGTGTGCCGCTAAAATCGGGTATCATAGAGAACACCCCAATAGAGCCGGTGAGAGTGGTTGCGTCGGTGAAAACCTTGTCACAGGCGTTGGAAATCCAGTATCCGCCAGATGCGGCATATGCTCCATACGAAGCAACCAGAGGCTTGTATTCCTGCAGTAGGTCGAGTTCAACCTTGATTTTCTCCGATGCGATGACGCTTCCTCCGGGGGAGTTCACCCTGAGTACTACGGCCTTGACTGTCGAATCGGCCCTGACTTTCGAGATTATCGACGCAAAGCGGTCTCCGGCAACCTCCTGTTTGGCATTTCCGTCGTTGATGTCGCCGTTGGCATAGATAACTGCAATTCGTTTTCCGCTGCCGTAGTTGGGGACCAGCTTTGACGTTACATAGCCTTCGAAAGGAATGATGCTGACATCGTCCCAGGACTGGGCCACCGCAAGGTCGGCAATCCTGCTCTTCAGGGTGTTGCGGTCCATAAGACTGTCAACGAGCGAAGCATTTAGAAAGTCTTCGGGCAGGCACAGCTCCAGATTGTCGATAGCCTTGTCGAGCTGGGCGGCCGATATTCCTCGGCTGGCGGCTATCTCGCCCGAAACCGTTCCCCAAAGGGAAGAGAGCATAGCCTTGTACTGGGAAAGGTTTTCCTCGGAGGCTTCGTTGCGGACAAACATTTCGCCTGCCGACTTGTACCTGCCGTGGCGGATGAACTGGACCTTGACTCCAAGCTTGTCGAGCAGGTCTTTCAGGAAAATCATCTGCGAGCTGATTCCCGTGATGGTGGGGGAGCCGCCCCCGTGGCGTGTCATATATACCTTGTCAGCCACAGAGGCAAGATAATAACTGGCAGTGGTGGGAGACTCGATGTAGGATATCACGGGCTTTCCGCTGACTGTCCTGAATTCCTGCAGGGCCTTGCGGAACTCCTCGAGATTGGCAAGATTCGTGAGATTGCCGTCGGTCTTGAGGTATATCATCTTCACCCCGGGGTCGGAGGAGGCAATCTGCAGAGCCTTCACTGCTTCGTATATGCCTATGGTGACGGGAGTGGTGACTCCGCCGGAAGACAGCCCCGACAAGGGGTTGATTTCTTCGCTCTGTTCTCCGATTATCACTTTGGACATATCGATGGACATCACTCCTTCCTTGGGTATGGGAGCGCTGGAGGATCCGAGCGCCGAGGCGAAGCCCGACAGCAGCATAAATGAAACAATTGAGAGGATTAGCGAGCCGACGATTACGGCCAGAACCATTTTCCAGAAAGACTTCATTGTTGTTCGAATTGCGATTCCGCAAAACTACGAAAAATTCCGAGAATTATTGTCAGGCGGGAAGAGTATGCCTCTGAGGGCATTCTGGAGGGGGCAGCTCGGAAGGTGAATTTCACCGGTCTGCCCGACTGGCCTTTGAAGCACTTCTGGCGGGGGTAGCCTGGAGTCGTGAAATTCACCTCCTGAAGCGATGTGCCTCTGAGGGCCTTCTGGCGGGGGTCGCCTCGGAAGGTGAATTTCACGATATCGTCGAATCGGCCTCTGAGGCACTTCTGGCAGTGGTAGCCTCGAGTCGTGAAATTCACCTCGTGAAGAGAAGTGCCTCTGAAGGCCTTCTGATGGGGGTGAGCTCCAAAGGTGAATTTCACGAGGCAGAGTTTGCGAGGTCCTTGGGCGTAAATGTCTCTAAGATTACGTATTAAGGCCAATTTTATAGTAGCTCTAAATAACCAGCGCTGCCTGTTGTAGGTAGCGTCAAAACCAGGGAACAGAAGGAACAAGAGTATGCCAAGGTCATCAAATTGCTCCGGAAGGGCGAGAGTATGCGAAATGTGGCGAAGCTCTGCGATGTCTCCCTCTCTTCGGTCCAAAGGGTTAAAAAAGAGTTCGGTCTTTAATGAAAATGGCTCCCGCGGGAGCCATTATACTTATATCGCCTGTTTGTAAAGACTGCGCTGGAAGGAGTAGAAGGTCCCTCTCGCTCCCTCAATCCCTCCCAAGGCGTTAGTTCCTTCCAGGATGGTTCCGTACTTGTTCGCCATCAGTTTCGGGAGCCGGTCTGCTTCAAGCTCGTCAATACCGGCTTTGACATAGACGGAGACAAGGTACTGGATGAAGGCCATCTGTTCGGGGGTCTGCTTCCCTGTATAGAGCTGGGCGCTTTGGGCCCTGGCCGCACGATTGACAGGTCTCTTCTGGTAGGCGATGTATTCCAGAACATCCAGAAGGTCGCAGTCATCGGCATCTATCAAGCTCCGTATCTGCTTCAAGACATCCTCTCCGTAGCCCTGGTCCGCCATCTGGTTGAGGAGTTCTCGCCTGGTCGTTGGCGAGGACCATTTCTCCCGCAGCTCCGCCTCGTCGGTGAAGAACTCCGGCAGTTTCCCGAACATCATCCGCAAGAACTCTTCGGCACTGACAGGAACGCCATCCGGTCCCCAGAACATATCGCTCTTGATGTGCTTAATGCTCATTGTATGCCCGGAAGACAGGCGGATTTCCAGTTTCTCCGGCTTCTCTTCCTCTTCTGCATCGTCCGGTTTTGATTTCCTGGGACGATATTCACGGCCAGGGTCTTCAAGAAGGTTCTCCTCGTCATCCCGGAGCTCGTAGCCATCCACCAGCGGTTCGTCTTCCACATCTTCATCTCCATCCCAAGCCGGGTCCTGGAAGTTCTCATAGGCCTTCACGAAGTCATAGATGGTGAAGTAATACTTGCCGTCGTAGAGCCGGGTTCCACGGCCGATAATCTGCTTGAACTCTATCATTGACCGGATGGGGCGCAGAAGGACGATATTCCGCACATTCAGCGCATCCACACCCGTAGAAAGCTTCTGTGAAGTGGTGAGTATCGTGGGGATGGTCCTCTCATTGTCCTGGAACTCCTTCAAATACTGCTCTCCCAGGTTCCCGTCATTGGCAGCGACACGGACCGCATACTTGGGATTTCCGTGATGATATTTGTTTATCATATCACGGATTTTGGCAGCGTGGTCCTGGGTGGCACAGAACACAAGGGTCTTCTCATCGTCCTTGATGTATTTCAAGAACTCCTGGACACGGGCCTCGTCCCTTTGCCGGATGGTGATATTTCCCTGATAGAAGTCCTTCTCCGTATAGACCTTGCCTTCTTCCACCTCGCCAGAAAGGATTTCGTCCTCCGGGGAATAGATGTAATCGTCAATGTTGCTTTGCATCTTGCAATGCCGGAACGGAGTGAGGAAACCATCGGCAATGCCTTCCTTCAAGGAATACTCATAGACCGGTTTCCCGAAGTATTCGTAAGTATTGGCATTGACATCCCGTCTCGGCGTTGCGGTCATACCGAGTTGCACGGCACTGCTGAAATACTCCATAATGCCTCTCCAACTGCTCTCATCATTCGCACCCCCACGATGGCACTCATCTATGATTATGAAATCAAAGAAGTCCCTGGGATACTGACCGAAGTTGGGCTTGTTTTCCTCTCCGCTCTCAAAGGTCTGGAAGATGGTGAAGAAGATGGAGGCGTTTGTCGGGACCTTGCCGTTCTTGCGGACGCTATCCGGGGTAATGCGGCACAGGGCATCATTGGCAAACCCGAAGAACCCGTTGAAGGCCTGGTTTGCAAGGATATTCCGGTCTGCCAGGAAGAGGATACGGGGTCTGTTGCCTGTCTTCCTCACATTCCACCTCGTATGGAAGAGTTTGTAAGCAATCTGGAAGGAGATGAAAGTCTTGCCGGTTCCCGTTGCCATTGTCAAGAGGATGCGGTTCTTTCTTGCGGCTACGGCATCCAGGACCTTGTTGATGGCAATCTCCTGGTAATACCTGGGAACCTTTTGCCCATCGTTGTAGAGTGGCTGGGCGTAGAACTTGTCCCTCCATTCATCCGCATCGCCGAAGGTCCGTATCCATATCTCTTCCGGGGAAAGGTAGTCATCCACTTCGCCTTCCTCGCCGGTCTCCATATCTATCTGGTAGATGGCATCGCCGTTGGTAGCGTATGTGAAGCGGATTCTCAGTTTCTCGGCATACTCCTTCGCTTGCATCACGCCTTCACCCATCGGCTTCTCATCGCTCTTCGCTTCAATGACAGCCAGTTTGACACCCTTGTATTGCAGGATGTAGTCCGCCTTCATCGGTCTGGGCTTGATAGTCTGGCTTATCCTTCCCCGGGTGATGGGGACTTCCGTGAGGATATAACTATCGGCCGTTGTACCCCAGCCTTTCTCTTTCAGCTTGGGGTCAATCTTAACTAATCGGGTCTGGCTCTCGTTCATAGCGTATAGTATTACAACTCTCCGTTGAATGCCTTGCGAAGAAGGACTTGCTTCAAGTCATCACAGAGAGCGAGGGTCTTCTGGTAGTTGTCTTGGAGTGCATTGGTTTGCTCTCGCACTGCATCCAATCGGTTCGCAATCTTGCGTTGCTCTTCATATTCGGGTATGGAGCAAGTATAAGCGAACATATATGGGCGATTTACTTTGGGCATTCCGGCTCTTGCTGACCCAAGAATTGCATAATCTGTAAAATCCTGGGATAGAAGTATATAATACAGGAATGTCCTATCAACATCCTGGTTTGGCTTCAACGGATATATATCAGCACTGCATATTCCCTGGAAGTCCGGGCAACAAACTTTCTTCAAGTATGGACGGATTTTGCTATATAACACCATCGTCTCATCAAACGGGAACTTCCCAGAAATGAGGTTTTCTTCACGAGATGTCTTCAAGCCAATAAGAACACCGGTTTCAGCGACGATGTTTGCTCCGCCGATATGTATCTGGTTTATGTATTCCGGAAGAGTGGGATTAATTAGTTCTGCGGTTATTTGGCATATCTCTTCAAGCCGTTTCCTTTGCCACCCTTCCTTCGGTTCCAGTTCCTTCTTCAATGTCGCTTGGAAGAGGTCCTTTGCTGCTTGAAAGGATTTCTCGGCATTTGCTTTCAGGGCATCTATCTTGGCGAACTCCCGGTCCAGAATATCTACGATACGCAGCTGCTCTTGGAGTGAAGTCGGGAATGGTATTGGAAATATGGCAAGGTCTTTAAGCGTTATCGATGGGAACGATGCGTCTTTTGCTAAACTGCTGGGCTTGAAAAAATGTAAAGCATAATTCAAGTATTGACCAGAAACACTCTTGGGGAATAAGATAGCAAGGTGGCTAACAACATAGCAATCCTGTTGCAAGGTATAGACATAGCCCTTCATACAGGACATCCCACTTTTTGCAAAAACTATGGAGCCCTTCTTTTGCAAAACAAGGTGATGGCTCAAAGCAACCTCTTTGGAGACCTTCTGTACCGATTGTTCTCTTTCTCCATTCACCAAAGCTTCAAGGTTCCCTGCCTTAATGAAAGGTGTTCCATCCAAGCAGTAATTATCTTCTCCTTGGGGTGCTCCTTGTCCGGCAGAAATATCGCAAACCTCACCAAGCGTCTTTATTTCCCACCCTTCTCTCATAGCATCTCCATAATCTCGTTCAACAAACGCTGGCTATCTGCGGCAAGGGCTTCAATCTCGGCGGCAATCTGCTGGGGCGTGCGCTCATCCACGACTTCCACCTTGTTGGGGTTCTTCACGGAGAGGTCGTAGTTATCGTCCAGGTCAGCGACATTCACGGACCAAGAGTTTTCGCTATCCACCTTGGTCTTCTGCTTCTCCACGAAGTCCGCCAAGTCATTCTCATTGAGCGGGTCCGTCTTTCCTAGGGTGCGGTCCAGGTTCAGTTGGTAGAACCATACCTTCTGCGTGGGCTCACCTTTCTTGAAGAAGAGCACAATGGTCTTGACACCGGCTTGGAACACTCCGGAAGGAAGGTCCAGGATTGTGTGTAGGTTGCATTCTTCCAGGAGTTTCTTGCGCAGTTCAATGGAAGCGTTATCGGTGTTGGACAGGAAGGTGTTCTTGATGACGATACCGGCGTTGCCACCTGCTTTGAGGTACTTGATGAAGTGTTCCAGGAAGAGGTACGCCGTTTCTCCGGTCTTGATGGGGAAGTTCTGCTGGACCTCCTTACGCTCGCTGCCTCCAAACGGCGGATTTGCCAGGATGTTATCAAACTGGTCCTTGACCTGGACATCGGCAAGGTTCTCTCCAAGGGTGTTTGTCTTGATGATATTCGGCGATTGGACCCCGTGGAGTATCATATTCATCATTGCGATAAGATACGGGAGTGCCTTCTTTTCCTTGCCGTAGAAGGTGGTTTTTTGCAGCTTCTCCTCATCGGCGGTCGTATGGACCTTCTCGTGCATATAGTTGTACGCTTCGCAGAGGAACCCGGCGGAACCGCAAGCACCATCATATACGCTCTCACCAATCTTGGGATTTACGACCTTGACGATGGACCGGATGAGCGGACGTGGCGTGTAGTATTCACCTCCGTTGCGACCGGCATTGCCCATCTTGTTCAACCGGCTCTCGTACAGATAGGTCATTTCGTGCTTCTGCTCGCTGGTCTGGAACTTCAAGCCATCTATCTGCTCAATGATGTCCCGGAGGCAATAACCAGAGACCAGCTTGTTGCGAAGTTCGGCGAAGATGAGACTGATTTTGACCTTGATGGAGGTGTTATCCGTTTCTCCTTGTCCCAGGTTCTTCAAGTACGGGAAGAGTTTGCCATTCACGAACTCTATGAGGTCATCACCGACCAGGGCATTATGGATGTCGTACTCTCCGGCAGCGTTTCTCGGCATAGCCCAAGTATTCCACCGGTACTCTTTATCCAGGATTGGGGAATAGGTCCCACCGCCCAGAAGAGCCGCCATCTCGTTCTCTTTGTCCAGGTCATCCAGATACTTCAAGAAGAGTATCCAGGAAGACTGCTCTACATAATCCAGTTCGCTGCTGCATCCCTCATCGGTACGCAGAGCGTTGTCTATATTTTTGAAGACTTGCTCAAATGCCATAGTGTATGTTGGGTATTGCTTGCTTAAGCAACAAATATAGATAAAAACCGGCGTTTTTAGGCCGGTTGAATAAGAATCAAGACCCCATACCTATCTTTGTGGGCAAAAGCGGACATGGCATCACTGCCTGCCGCACAGCACTTTAAGTTAGACGTGCTTGGTGTCCCCAAATTTGAATGCCTATGAGACATAGTATGCGGTCTTGACGTGCACAACGTTAGTGTCTTCGTCTGTATTCTCAATGAAAACGGTATTGTTTTTCAAGAAAAGTATGGGGCTTTGACCCCGGAACTCGAGCAGATGCTCGCAAAAATGTTAGAATACCATGTGGAGGAAGTCTGCATGGAAAGTACGAGCATCTACTGGATGCCAGTGTGGAGGGTACTGGAGAACTACTTCAGTTTGAAGCTGGTCAATCCGTACTTCATCAAACAACTTCCCGGAAAGAAGAGCGACGTGAAGGATGCGGAGTGGATTGCCACCTGCCTTCTCAAGGACCTCATCAAGGGAAGTTACGTGCCGGATGACCTTATCCAGCAGTTGCGCCAGTACGACAGACGCATCTCCGACCTGAATGCAGAGTGCGTCCGCAA
>JAQXJU010000090.1 GCA_029009115.1 Bacteroidales bacterium
GGAATAGTTGACGGGGTTCTGATTAAGGAGAGGCGCAATGCTCCTGGGGCCTGTGTCGGTGGAGTGAATCTAGAGGGTAAGATTGCCCGAGGTGAGGAGTGGCAGATGCAGGCAGGGCTTACCTGGCACCGTTCGCTTTACAAGGAAGCTCTTGCCTGGGCCGATGATGTTCAGGCCAGCAGGCAAATGCTCCGCACACCCGACCTGTATGGATACTTCGTGAGCTCATACTCCCCTGTCAAGCCCTTGACCGTTTCGCTGAGCGGGACCTATACCGGTCCTATGCTGGTGGAGCACCACGCCGGCTACATCGAGAAGAACAGGACAGAAAGGACTCCTTCTTTCCTTGAAATGAACCTAAAGCTGGCGTATGATTTCAGGCTCTACCGGAATATCATCTTGCAAGTGAGTACAGGAATACAGAACCTGCTGAATGCCTGGCAGAAAGACTTCGATCAAGGGCCTGACCGCGATTCAGGATACATCTACGGACCCACGACTCCCAGAACCGTTTTTGCCGGGGTAAAGTTGGGATGGTAGGTGGAGTGCTTTGGCATCAAGGCCCCGGTCAGGTAGATGGTTGGAGTCGGGAAGCTGGTATCCGGCCGAGGTCAGAGTTTCAAGAATATCTTCTTCCGGTAGAGGGGTAGGGTGCAGAGGAATATGACCAGGATGAAGAACAGGCCGTAGGCAAGGGAACCGCCGTAGTCCCCCAGCAGGGGCTGGAAAATCTTGGAATAGAAGAAACCCTTGACTCCCAGCTTGCCTATGACAGAGGCACCGACCGAGGCTATGGTATAGGAGTAGATGGCATTGGTTCCAAAGACCTTGAAGAAAGGAGTCCAGCGGGTGCATCCGCGAATGTCGATGAGTTCTATCAGCAGTGCCAGCAGCAGACAGGCGGCGCCGCTCGTCACAAGGGCAAAGGAGGATGTCCAGATTTTTTTGCTGATGGGGTCGAGATACTGCCCGAGGAAACCGCACAGCAGGAGCACAGTCCCGAATACGGCTATCCGCCGGACCCTCTCACGGTCATCCTTCTGCTCGAGGATCAGCCTTCCGACCCAGGCTCCGAGGAGCACCTGAGCTAGCGAACTGATGGTCCCGAGGATAGATTCCGGTTCAAAGGCGAAGATTCCGTCAGGACCCTTCTGCGTAATCATATGACCCGCGCCCAGAATGGCGGTATCAATCTTGGCCAGGATGTTCTCGGCAGAGCATACATATCCGTTGAAGCACTGAAGGATAACGACATACACTACCAGAAGTCCCGATGCCACGGGGAGCAAGCCCTTTCGGGGGATATACAGATAGAGCATGGCTCCGATTCCGTAGGCCAGGGCCAGTCGCTGGAGCACTCCCATAATTCTGAAGTTATCAAGGCTGAGAGTTCCGCCGAGAAGTTTGGAGAAGTTACTGAGTATCAAGCCGACAGCAAAGAGAAGAAGGGTACGGCGCAGGATTCTCCAGATAGCAGAATGCTTTCCTGAGGAGGATACCGGGCTGTCTGAGGCAGGGGTTCCGGTTGAAGTGGTCGGAGTTGAGTGGATAGGAGTGTTAGGCTGGAGGGCGGCGGTGGACGGGAGGGCAGCGGCGGGCTGGAGGGCAGCGGTCGGCTGGAGGGCGGCGGTGGGATGGAGGTACCTTCGCATTGAGAAGGCAATGGCAACTCCCATTATGAACATAAAGAAGGGGTAAGCAAGGTCCGTAGGGGTCAGGCCTATCCAGTCAGCGTGTCGCAGAGGGGCGTATATCGTCTTCCAGCTGCCGGGATTGTTGAAGAGAATCATTGCCGCGATTGTTATTCCGCGCATAACGTCGAGGGCCTGAAGTCGTTTGCCAGAGGAGATTGTCATAAGATAATAGGGTTTAGTATTAAGTGTTTGGGGGCTCGTGGGGGTCGGGGTTTGGAACCTATGTGGCAAGGTGAATTGTTCTTACGGCAAATTTAACAAAAACGAAGACAGAAGCAATAAAATTGAGAGGTCTGGCTCCGAAGCCGAAGGATTTTGAAGAATTGAGATAGCCAAACAGAACAATTGTCATATTTTTGGGGAGCGGGCCTGTTCGATGTTCTCGTGAAATTCACCTCAAAAGCTAATGTGCCCCAGAAGGCCTTCTAAAGGGGGTGAGCCCGAAAGGTGAATTTCACCGAGTGGAGAAACCAGATAGGTGGGGGAATACTCTCTCAAATTCTTACTGATGTTTCTGACGTGCTTCGCGAGTTGTGAAAACACTTATAGCGGGGCCCCAAAAGGGTCTCGCCTTTTGATAAGAGTCATCTGTTGCGCAGGAAGAAAAAACGAGGCTCAACAGGATTGCAGAAATGAATTATGCAAATATTTGCATTGACTGCGACCGAGATGGAGCCGCGTCTGTCATTCAGCGAGTCTCAGTGCGCACTTGTCCAGGGTTATCCACTTTGATATAGTGAAAACGCTCGTCGAGTTCCGAATCTTTGCATCGCAGGCGCATCTGGGCATAGATTCGGTCGCGCAACTCCTTGCGGGCCTCTTTCGGGGGCAGATCGCTGTTTGGATAGAAAGGGCCGTCGAACCATAGTTCAGGCCTGGTGCGGCCGCTTGGGGTCTTTCGGTAGATAACGCTCTTCACATAGCAGGGAGCCCCGAGCCTGACAGGCATCTTGAAGGATGAGTCGGAGAAATCGCGGATGCCGTTGTACTTCGGCCAGATGTGCGCCTCAGGGTAGATTGCAACTACAGAGCCTTTCTCGTAGATGCGGCTGATGGCATCAATATACCGCAGAGCACCCTGCCGTGAACAAGGAACAGGGGTGGCTCCGAGCATACGCAAAAAGGTGGATGCAAATGGGATGGAGATGGCATCGGGATTGACTACGGCATAGACTTGACGCGGAAAGCAGGACACGGGATTAATCAACGCATCTGCAAAAAAGGTGGTATGGTTGCCATAGACGAAATAGCCCTTGCGGCGGTCTTTGCGCTTGCGGAGCACCCCGACATTGTGCAGACGCCAGATACCGGTAACCGGCCACACGAGTATCATAACTACCAAGGTAACGAAGAGATAGTAAACCAAAGGCTTGAAGATGCGGTATAAGACGTTCTTGGGCAGATATTCAAAATCTTCGGGAGTGGGTCTTCCTTTGATGCCCGTGTTCGCAAAGTCGTCATTGCGCTCGTCGAACCAATAGTAGTATTTATGCTTTGGCATTGGCAGCAATCACGCTTTCGAACATTGTTTCCATCTCCTTCATACACTTGGTCTGGTCGTAGAGCACGCTCTCTTCGATGTATCGCTCCCGCAGGGCAGCTTTCTCTTCCGGATGCTCGATGAACCAGTCAATCCGCTCTGCAAGCTCATTGCTGTCGCCTACCCTGAAGAGGCAGTGCGGGTCAAGCGCAAAATTCTTTGTTGCGCAATGCGGCGAGTCGGCGATTACCGGCACCAGACCGCAAGCGATAGCTTCCAGACAGGCGATTCCTTCAAGTTCGGCCTGTGCCGGATGACAGTAAAGGTCGGCGTAGTTCAGAATCTTGAGCAATTCAGTTCTGGAGAAAAAGCCCATAACAGGCTGGATTGGGAGGTGTTTCTTTGCCCAATTGCGGATTTCGAAGCCGTAGGGTCCGTTCCCGCAGAGAATAAGTTGTATTCTGTCTCTGTACCTTGACTTTGCGACCGCCTTCAGAAGAGTAGAGTGTGATTTCTCCTTCGAAAAACGTCCCGTATATACAATGCAGAATCTGTCTTTCATTTCCTCAGGTTTGGGCCCGGGATTTGGTTTGAAGATATCGTTAACCCCATTGGAGATGACAAATCCGTTTGTTTTACGGCCTACGGCAGCCTCAAACTCATCCTGGATAAACTTAGTCGGGTAGTGAATGGCATCGGCCCGGCGAAAGAGGTTGTGGTCGTACCACTTGTATGTGAGTTTGTTGGCCCAGTCACAAGCTACCAGAAAGATATGGCTGGTGAGGTTCTGGGCTTGGGCGTGACAGCCGGCAGTAAGCGGCAGCCCGAGACTCTTGATGTATTTTGAAGCGGGGCGAGAGAGAAAAAGCGGCACCATAATATGAACGATATCAGCTCCCTTCAAAGCCTCTCGCACAATTGCCCGGTCGAATCGGGATATTGAAACCTGGTTCTTACGGACTAGCCAGCTGAGTAGTTTGTTCTTTTGAAGTATGTAGTAGCCCGGGAGGCCCCTTTTGTCTTCGTCAGAACAGACAACACGCACGTCGTGTCCCTGACTCTTGAGATAGTTAATAAGGTTATAGGCTGCAAGGGAGGTGCCGTTGTTTGCCTCTCCGAGCACTTCGCATATTATCACAATTTTCATTGTTCTCGGGTTTTGTAAGTATATCTGCAAAAATATGTTTCTTGAGTCCTTCAGAAGGGCATTTGGGGGCAAAATATCGATATCTGGGGCAAAATTTTGCGTTTGGCAGAGAATTCTGTAGATTCGCAGAGTAAAATTGCTTGTATTGAATTTCACCCCATGAGAAGGCATATCGTAATTACCCTGTTGGTTCCCCTGTTTTTCGTGGGATTTTCTCTAAGTTACCGGCCCTTCGAGATTCTCGAAAACTGCGATTTCGGGACCTTCCCTCCCTATGTTCAAATAATACTGATGGGATGCATTCTACTGGCTACCCTTCTGCTGTCGCGGATAATCTTCTTCCTGGTCGAACACTTCTCACGCAAAAGGCTCAGCTGGTGGACAGACATGATATGGTGTGCGTCTGAAGTGATTGTGGCGGCATTTTTCGTTGCTATGTATTGTTCTCTGTTCTCGCACAAACTCTATTTCCTATGTCTGGGGACAGTCCTGCAACAACTGGTGGCAATACTGATTTACCCTTATGTCATTATAAGCCTCACTGAAGCCCTTCTTTATAAGGATAAGTCTGTAAAGTATTCTAACAAGCCCGAGTCTGTCATCCGCTTTCTTGACGAGCACAAGAAACTCAAACTGATTGTCCCGGCTTCGTCGGTACTGTATATAAAGGCTGATGACAACAGCGTAAAAATCTTCTATCTAGAATCGGGTAAAATAAAAGAATTCGTGTTGCGAGCCTCTATGCGCAGTCTCGAAGCCATTGCAGACAAGTATCACCTGATTCGCTGCCAGAGGTCATACTATGTCAACCCTTCCCACGTGAACATCCTACGAAAAGACAACGAGGGTTTCATTTTTGCCGTGCTTGATGTAGAGGGGGCGGCAGCCATCCCTGTCAGCAAAACTTATTACGACAAGCTCGCATCCATTCTTTAGCGGCAAGCCTACAGATACGATCTCCTTCTGGAAAACTGTACAAAACGCATTTACTAACAGAGCTCAGAAGCGTTTAACAGCCCACCGAAAAAAGAATCAGTCCAGCCTTTTGAATTAGACTGGACTGAATCCCGTTTTGGAGTGGTCCCTGCAGGGCATGATCCTGCGACCCACTGATTATGAGTCAGTTGCTCTAACCAACTGAGCTAAGGGACCTTTGGAGCCCGGCTGCTAGAGCCGGGTTGGTGTCTATCTGAGTACTCAGACCTTGATTTCAACCT
>JAQXJU010000091.1 GCA_029009115.1 Bacteroidales bacterium
CTCATCCCGCAGGGCAGGCCTACCGACGGACAGGCCTGCCGTGAGGATGGATATTGCAATAAGAAGCTTTATCATGTTACATTAATCCTCCCAGACAAGACGCACTGCGTATCCGTTGCAGGGGGTTCCGGTCGTGCTGAAATCAATCTTGGTGCCAGAGAATTGCATAGATGTAGCTGCATCCTTACCGTTTGCGCTTCCGGTCCAGTAGTATCCCTGGGTGGAGCTTTCGTAAGTGTTGCCGTCCGCTTTTCTTCTACCGGTAATCGGCAGGAAGGTCGCTCCTGCCGCCTGGACCTCAGCCCACTGCGCAGCACTGAAACTGAATCCTGTGTAGTCGGCATCGGCGGTGTTGAACTTGCTTATCGTTGGAACCGAAGTGGGATGGACATATCCGTCGCTGAAGATGGCTATTCCGTTGATTTCGTTTACGCTGCCTTTGGCATATCGCATTCCGGAGGTGGTAGTGCGGGTATCAAGCAAATACTTCCAGTTGTTCAGCGACAATGTGTGCCATTTGTTGGCAATGTTGCCGGCATTGGAGATGGCATTGAAGATGCCCCAGTCTGATTTTGAGGAGTTGATGGAGCTGGCACAATTGTAATCGGTCTTTGTAGTGCTGGTGGCCCAGGGCTGGTAGGCGTTGATGCCGGCTTTGGCATAGCCCGAGGTCGCAAATCCGAAGAGGTCGATAAGGCCGGTGTAACTCTCTGCAAGTTTAGTGTTGTCGGCCCCTATCCTTTCCCAGGCATTTTCCGCGAAGCTCCATTCTCCGGGGCTTTGGCCATCGTCCTTGTTAAGGTGCGTAAGGTCCCCCGGAGTAGCGGTGCAGGCTCGGAACTGAAGGTTTGCACGGGCGAACCTGACTTGCTTGCCGTCTTTGTTTACCGTGAAGAATCCGGGAACAGCACCCTCAGGAACGAATACGGGGGTGAACTCCATCTTGTAGATGGTGCTGCGGTTGATGGTGAGGGGCTCGGAAATCGTCTTTGTGCACAGTCCGGTATTGTTGTCACGGAAAGTGATTGAAAGGGAACTGTAAACTCCGACCGGAATCGGGATGTAGAAATCCAGTCCCTCTTCGGAGAGCTGAATCTTGTCACAGTCGAGTCTGACTGACTTCGACGGGGCGGTCTCGTTGATGACGGCCTTGTAGCCACAGCCGTCCTCCACGAGGTCGAAACTTCCGGACAAATACTTCTCGGCGTCGCTGACTGTAATATGCCAGAGTTTGGAAGTACCTTTCACCACGATGTGGAAGAGTCCGCAGAGATTCTTGAAGGAAAGATTGTTGTCATTGCTGCAGGCATACATCGGGTTTGCTTTCAGAGTTTCCGGAACATGAGTGATGCGCTCGGGAAGGGCTCCGTTAATTCCCACGGAGGCGGGATAGAAGGCCTTGAAGAGGGGAGTGCCTTCGGCAGGCTCAGCAGCCTCGCTTTCGGGAGTGAAACTTGCGGTCTCTCCTTCCGATTCGGTAAGGTACTTCTTTCCGTTGACGCTGATAGCATCTCCTGCCGCCCAGAGGACCTTCAGCCCGCTCAGCGTAGTTCTGCTTTCGGGCTCAAGGGAAGCCTCGAAGGAGTCTGTGCTGACTTCGACTTTGTTTCCGCATCCGCAGTCTCCGGAAGGGGTAGAGGGATTCTCAATTTTATTGCAGGCCAGGACGGCAAGCGCTGCCAGCGCTGCGAATAGACAATTCAACTGTTTCATAGCATTTCCTCCTTATTTCCAGAAATCTGTGATGTCTTCTTCCCCGAGGAATTCTTCGTTGCTCTGGGCTTCGGGGTCTCCGATGCCGCTGACGCACATCAGATGCTTGATTTCCATCCTGTAGATCTGTTGCTCAGGCTTGGTGTAATCCTTCTTTTTTAGTTTCATAGTCTCAGTGTGTTTTATAGTATTCAATATCAAAATGCAGGGGCCTTTCGAAACTCTGACGGTAAACGTTTCCGAATCTGTCTGTAACCAAGACTTCAATCACCGAATCTGGTCTTGAGGCCTTTGCCCTGAAGAAATGACTGCACTTGCGAGTCATCTGCGTGGGTTTTACAACGTCTTCGGCCGATGACAGAATCTTCGCGGGATAACTCAGTATATGCAGGGGGTCGCTGAAGGATGCCCTTTCGACTTTCAGGGCCTTACCTTCCTCGAACATTTCCACCTTCCACTCTCCGTCGGCATTCCAGACGTTGAGGTATAGCCAGTTCTTCGACGAGGGTTTCATCCATGAGGATGCCAGGGAGGAGAAGAGTTCCCTGTTCGCGGCGCTCCCGTTGGGGATAAGAGTGTCCGGGTCCAGAAGCACGCAGTTGCCGTCATACAGACGGAACTGGTAGTCCAGAGGGCGGCCTGTGGACTTGTACTGCCACCTGAGGGAATCAGCAGCGCAATACAAGACCATATAACCTCCGGGAGTGCCGTCCTTGCAGAGGTTGATTCCTGGGCTGTAGTGCCCGGTCATCCACAGCGATCCGGAAACGCAGCCCACCATATGGTCGTAATATGGGTGCTCGGGGTCTGTGAGCCTGTCCTCGTTTTTCAGCGAGTGGAAGTGGCCTGTGATGAAATGTACGGGGCGGGAGAAGTTCCTGAAGCAGTCGAGAAGTCTCTGCGAATCTTCCAGATTTGCAATCGGGATGTGCGATACGACAACTACCTGCCGTGACTTATCCACATTCTGGAGTTCTGCCTCCAGCCAGCGCATCTGGTCTTCCTGGATACGGCATTCGTAGCGGCGGCTTCCCTTGCCGTCATTTCTTGAAACCACAGGGTCAAGGACCACATAGTGTACATCTCCTATGTTGAAGGAGTAATACACAGGGCCTATGGCCTTGCGGTAGCGGAAAGTTGACTTCCTCTCTCCGGCTGCCTCAAGTTCGTGGTCGTGGTTGCCTATCCCGTAGAATACCGGCAGACCGGCAAGATGGCTGTCCATATCTCTGGCAAAATCCTCTATGGAGTAGTGTCTGGTTTTCCAATAGATGTCCCAGCTCATATCACCAGCTGTCAGCATATACACCTTGGAGCCGGGATTGTCTGCAACAAAGCCTTGGACATCGTCGGCCCAGAGGTCGAACTGTTCCCTGTCGGAGTGCAGATCGGCCATATGGAAGTCGGTGCAGCACAGCATTATATGATTCTCCTGGCCCTTGTCTTCGCTGAGGACGAAGTCCAGAGTCTCATCCTCAGAAGGCTTGAGCGAAGTGTATCTGAAAAACTGGGGCCGGGTTCCTTCGAGCGGAGGGAGGTATCCTGACGGGCTCGAAATGAAAACGTAGCCGAAAGGCTTGTCCGAAGCAAGGCTGTAGCGGCCTTCTGCATCGGTTGTGGTGCAGAGGATGCCGTCGGAGACGCATACTCCGCTCAAGGGCGCCCCTTCTGCCGAGCATACCCTGCCGCTCACCACTCCTGCCAGGGCGGTGGCAGGCAGCTGAAGCAGTAATGCGACAAAGACAGGAGTCAGCTTTCTCATAGGCTATTCTGTATTAATGGCGGCCTTGAGGCTCTTAAGGGCTTTGGAGATATGCTTCTCTACGGCCGATACGGATATGCCCATATCCTCGGCAATGTCGGAATATCTCATCTTTTCGATACGGCTTTTGATGAAAATCTGCCTTGAGCGGCGGGGAAGTCTCGAGAGTGCGGAGTCGAGCTGCCCTTTGATATCGTTGTATGAGCAGAGCTGGTCTGAATCGGGAGCGGTGAACTCTTCAGATCGGCGTGGAACAGAGTCTATGCTTACCCTCATAGTACAAGACCTCAGCCTGTGCTGACTTATGCAAAGGTTGCGCACTATGGTGTAGAGCAGACGCGACACCTCTTTCTCGTCCGAAATCCCGTGATACGAAGTCCAGTATCTTATAAAGGTGTCGTGAACAAGGTCTTCGGCTGTCCATGGGTCCGAAAAACGTGATATATAGGCCACAAGTCTTGGACTGTACTTGCAGTACAGGGCATCGAAACTGTTGTCGGTGTACATCATATCCTTAGTCGCTTTCCTTTTCGGACCTCCACGAAAATAAGCGAAAAAAGGTTCGCAGACCTTTATGTCGGGCGTTTTTTTACTCGAAAAAGATTCTTTCTTTGCACAAATTCGTTATATTTGTTGTGCATCTATTTTCTCAGGATATGAAAAACACTTTGGCCGAAATAGCTTCAAGAACAGGTTTTTCAAAGACCACAATATCCCGCGTATTGAGCGGTCAGAGCGATAAATACCGAATCAGCAAGAAGACTTGCGAGGCCATAGTGAAAGAGGCCAAGAAGTGCCATTACACCAAGCACCTGTCTGCGCAACGGTTGCGCGAGATTGAAAGCAGCACCATAGGCCTGCTCCTGCCGTCGCTCGCCAATCTTTTCTTTGCCGAACTTGCCGATGTAATTATCGAAGAACTGAACAAGGCAGGCTACTTCACTGTTCTGATGGATACGATGGAGAACGAAGACAAATTCCGCGAGAGTGTCCAGACTCTTGCCTCACGCCGTGTGCGTGGCATAATCGCCGTTCCCTGCGACGGAGGAATCCCCGTTTTGGAGGAGATTGATGCAAACGGGACCCCGGTGGTGCTTATCGACCGCAGCCACAACGAGTCGGCCCTGTCGTATGTCACAACCAATAACTATCAGGGGAGTAAGAAAGCTACCGAAGAACTCATTCAGAAGGGGCACCGAAGGATTGCCTGCCTCCAGGGAAAGGACTCTTCGACCAACCGTGACAGGGTAGCAGGTTACAGGGATGCGATGCAGGCCGCCGGCCTTGGCGAACAGATAATGACGGTTGGCAACGAATTTACTATCCAGAACGGATATCTCGAGACCAAACTGCTGCTGGCTATGGACCCTTCCACCCGTCCGAGTGCCATTTTTTCGCTGTCGAATATGATTGCTCTGGGGGCAATAAAGGCAATCAACGAGGCCGGGCTCAACATACCCGAAGACATTGCCCTTCTGACTTTCGACAACAATACCTATCTCGATTTTATGCAGCCCAGCCTAACCAGGATAGCCCAGGCCACAGGGGATATGGGCATACTTGCCGTAAAACTCCTGCTCGACAGAATCAATCACAACACTCTGACCAAGACCACCCTGATTCTGACTCCCACCCTTATCAAGGGCGATTCGGTCTGATTATCGGCGGATAAGCTTTTCGAGCCTTTCTTCGTACCACTGAGGCTGCCTTGTCATTACAACGTAGCGGTGGCGTCCGAAGGCTGAAGGAATGAAGAAGTTTCCCCCTTCGTCGGGCTCGACATAGTTGCGGCCTCTGACAGCCCTGTAGCCTTCTTCAGCAAGACTTCCGCCCAGGGCAATCTGCACTGTCATAGGGTCCCAGGCGTATCTGCCCGAGCCGCTGCCGTGTGCCACAAGCACCTTTTTGAGAAGGTCATCCCCGTCGAGAGAACCTCCTATCCTGACCTGAATGCCGACCTCGTAGCCAAGGAACACTATGGAGCCGGGCCACTCCCTGCAGAGATATGCCCCGGCCTTGCGGCTTCTTTCGCCCCGGTGGAAGTTGTTTTCGGTCCCGCAGGGATACTTGCCGGCCATAAGATATAGCCTGCCCGCTTTCCTTCGGACAAGAGTCTTTCCGTCAAGGGGAGAGTACTCGTCAGGAGCACTCGCCAGCAGTTTTGCAAGAGCGTTGGGGTATCCCACGGCTATGATGTCAACCTTGCCCCGGGCCCCGGCCAGAAGCCTGCGGTAGAATGACACGCAGTCTTCTGCTTCTTCCGGAACCTGCTCTGCGACGTTGTCTATGATGGT
>JAQXJU010000092.1 GCA_029009115.1 Bacteroidales bacterium
ATAATTGTACTTGGTTCGATGGTAAAGGTACAATTATTAGTCAGAGGAAAATTTCAATTTTGAACTATTTGCCCTTAAAAGGTAGTTTAAATTTCAAAATTGTTCACTTTGAACGAGGGCTCTGGAATTGTTTGGGCGTAAAACCCGTAAAAGCTTTGAATGCGGTCGAAAAGTATGCCGGAGTCCTGAATCCTACCATTGAGGATATCTCCGATATGGGCAGTTCACCCTGCTTGAGGAGTTTTTCGGCTTCGCTGAAGCGGACGGCCTTTATGAAGTACAGAGAGGAGTTGCCGGTAATCTCGGTAATACGGACGTGAAGCCTTGTCCGTCCAATTCCGAGGGCCGTTGCGAGGTCTCCGACAGACCAGTTCTCGTCTGAGATGTTTTCGGCAACTATCGAATATGCCCTTGAAAGAAAATCATAGTCTGGGTCGGAGATTTCTCTTCCCTGGCAGAATCTCAGCAGCAGCGAGGAACGCAGATTGTCTTCTGACAACTGGCGAAGACGGCTGATTTCGCTATCTTTCTCGACAATGACCTTGTTCATCTCCTCGCGTGTGCTTGCTTCTTTTCGGATTACGAAATATTGAATCAAGCCGACTATCAGGCACAAACCCAGAAACAGGTACAGAGTAATCGCCAGATGAGTCAGGTACCAGGGGCTGAGCACCCTTATCTGAAGAACGGCGGTATCATCGCACAGCGACCCTGAAGGGTTTCTGTATTGAAGGACAAAGCGGTAACTGCCACCTTTGACATTGGTGTACGAAGCGCTCCGAAGATTCCGGGTTTCTATCCATTCGGGGTCCCAGCCCTCGAGCCTGTAGAGGAAACTTCCCTGTTTCCACGACACATAGTCGGGAGCAAAGAACTCTATGCTGAAGGTATTCTGCCTGTGCTTCAGAACAATCTCGCCATTGTTTGATGGAGAACAGCGGAAGTCCTTTGCTATAACGGCACTTATGATTGGAGCTGTACAGTTCTCATCGTCCTTCAGTTCCGAAGGGTCGAAGAGTATCGCTCCGTTCTGGCTGCCGAATACAAGAGTTCCGTCCTGAAGGGCCAGAACAGATGAGGCATTGAACGTATTGCCCGGAAGTCCGTCGTTGGAGTCAAATACTATTGCGGATCCGTCTTCGGGATTGTAGCAGTACAGCCCGTTGTCTGTCCCCATCCACAGCGAGCCTCCCGAGTCCCTGCAGATGCTTCTGAAGACGGAAGATCCAGGAGTTCCGAGGCTGACCTTTCGCGCTTCCCCGCTCCTTACCTCGTAAAGACCGGTTCTGCAGGCAGCCCAGGTGCTTTCTTGCCCTTTGCCTGCAATCAGGTCCTGTACTTTCGATACCCCGGGAATCATCTCGCAGTCGCTGCAGTGTCCTTCAGCCTCGTCATCTATCCACAACCGGCAGCGGAGAAGGAAATTCTCGGCGCCTATCCAGTAGTGCCCGTCCCCATCGGATGCAATGCGGAAAAGGGGAGGGTTCTGTAACTGTTCTATGCTTATCCTCGTAACGTGCCCTTTGCTCGAGTCCAGCAGGAACAGCCCGCTCATCGAGCAAATCCAGGCATATCTGTCATTCTCTTCGATAATGTCATATACCTGGTTCGGGTAAGGAATATTGCGTACAGAACCGTCAATACTTATTATATTGAGGCCGCCGAAGGCTGTGCAGACGTAGGCCCTTTTCTTGTCTGAAGAGAAGCAGATTCTCTTGATATCCTCTTTTTCAGGCGAATCCGAGAGAGGGAAGCGTCGGAACAAGCCCTTCTGGGCATCATAGTGAAACAAGCCGTTGCGGTTTGTTCCTATCCACAGCGAGCCTCCCGAGTCAACGGCCATACCTCCTATTATGCTTCCGTCAAGGCCCTTCGGTGCCCCCTCGAGGAGGTGGAAGCGGTTCCTTCTTGGGTGATAGTAATTTGCCCCGCCATAGAAGGTTCCAAGCCAGATTCCTCCGTCGCTGCTCCTGAATATCGAAGTGATGGAGTAGTTGCTCAGGCTCCTTGGGTCTGTCCTGTCGCTTTCGACGGTGCGGAAGATTCCGTTCGAGGGGTCAAGAATGCTGAGGTTGTATCCTGTAGCTATCCAGATAGTTCCGTCGGGAGCCTCGCTTATTCCCCTCACAAAGTTCGAGCACAGCGACTCCTCGCCCCTTTTGTGCCTGTATATTATATAGCTGCCGTCCTCGAGATTGACCCTGCACAGCCCTTCTCTGTTAGATGATATCCACAGATGCCCATCGGAGAGAATGTCCATAGATACGATTTCGGACAGCTGGGGCAGCTTCTCCATTTTCGTTATTGCGCCGCTGCCAAGATCTTTGCAGAAAAATTCCTTCGTGTATCGGCGGGCAAAGTATAGCAGACTGTCTTTCTTGCAGAAAGCTCCTACCCTGAAATCCATTCCGGGGTAACGGGATACTGCCATCTCGCCCCCAGAGTCGTCTGCGGCCTCCAAAACACCTCGGTTCGTGGCAATTAGCATCCTTCCCGGTTCCAACTCCTGAAGGTCATAAACATTGAAGTTTTTCTGCTTGATAAGATGTCTGAAAGAGTCGCTCCCCGGGTCATAGATGTCAACACCAGAGTCTGAACAGACCCACAATCTGCCGCCCGAATCTACTTCGACCCTTACAATCTGGTTTGAAAGAACGCTGGTTGAATCGCTCTCGGAGTGGCGGTAGGTGAAGATGTCGAATCCGTCGAAGCGGTTCAGCCCGTCGTAGGTTCCGAGCCACATCTGTCCGTCGGGGGTCTGGGTGATGCTTATTATGCTGTTGTGGCTCATTCCGTCGCTGACATCGAGACTTGTGAATCCGATGCTCTGGACAGCTGAGGCCAGGATGCAGAGGAGCAGGAGCTTCATTAGAGATTGAATCTCAGACCAGCTTCAAAACTGAGCATAAAGGGACGGTCCGTGTGGATGTTCTTGGGCTGGTTGCACGGAAGATAGTAGCGTGCGCTCGGGTCGAGGTAGAGTCCCAGATGATTCGACAGGCGGAATTCTACGCCGAGACCTATCCCTGCCGACAGCTGGATGCCCTTTACACTGGTGGAGAAGAGGATGTCCTCGGAGGCATCCTTCACCCTATAGGAGTTGCTCAGGGCATATTCTCCGAGGGCTCCGCCCCAAAGATAGAACTTGACCGTCCTTACATCAATCAGATGAAAGTAAAGGTTCAGGGGGAGTCCTATGTAATTCAGAGTGTGAGTCACGTCCGAGTCGAGGGTGCGGACAATGTTCTGGTTCGCATCGACCTCGGTATAGACTCCGTTGAAGGTCCTGACAAGCGAGGAGAAGTTGAGCCCTGTACCTATGGTCAGTTTTTCGGAGACGGGAATATTCACTCCGAGCCCGAAGCTCAGGGGAATCCCGTAGGTCGAAACGCTCTTTTCGGATATTCCTGTCTTGGTGATTACGGGCTCCTTGAAGCTGTTGGTGCGGTTAGGAGTGATGGTTGTGAAACTGAAGTCGCTGTCGTTGCCTCCGATGGTGCTCTGGGCATAAAGCGACGGCTTGCCTTTACTGCTCTTTTTCTTCGAGAGCTTCAAGGCTGCATCCTCCCGTTCTATCTCGGCAAATGGATCGGTTTTGGTGCTGCTGAGACCCTTGTTGCCCGCCTTTTCGTTGCCGCCACCCCGGGCGTTTTCGCGCTCTGCTCTGTCTTGTGCACTGTTGCCGGTCCGGGCGTTTTCGTGCTCTGCACTGTCTTGTACACTGTTGCCGGTCCGGGCGTTTTCGCGCTCTGCTCTGTCTTGTGCACTGTTGCCGGTCCGGGCACTGTCGCCGGCCAATTTGCCAGCCCCGGTGCCAGCACCTTCCGTGACTTCAGAAACCTCCGTCAGCACCGGTGCCTCCGCGACCTTTATTTTCGCGACCTTTACTTTCGCCGGGCTCGCTTCCGCCACAACGGCAGACCTTTCGGATTCACTTTCTTCCACCGGGCTTGCCACTGCAACAGCTCGCCTTTCGGATTCACTTTCTTCCACCGGGTTCACCACTGCAACAGCCTGCCCCTCGTCGAACTTTCCGCTCTTGTCGGAGGTAGCCGCAAAGAATACTCCTACGGCAACCGCGGCAGCTGCTGCAAGTGCATAGGCAGTCCTGCGCCACAGTCCTGCTCCGGCACTCCTGCCCGAGGCTCCGGCTTTTCCGCCGGCCCCTGCCCCTGCCGCCGATCCAGCTGCAATACGGGAGTACACACCAAGCCAGACGCCCTGAGGAACTTCTTCCTCGGCATCTTGCAAGATAGCTCTGACATTAAGGTCAAACTCCTGTATTTCTGTTTCTTCGAGCATTCTTAATACTTCTTGATCTTGTTCTGCAACATCGTTCTCGCCCTTTGGAGCTGCGAACGTGACGTAGCCTCGGATATACCCAGACATTCCGCTATTTCCTTGTGTGAATAGCCTTCAATCACATACATGTTGAAGACCGTTCTGAATCCCGGCGGCATAGACGCTACCATCTTCATAAGCTCGTTGTAACCTATGTTTTCTATAGCCGACGGGCCGTCCGCGCTGATGTTCCACGCGGCTTCAACATCTTCGGTCTGTCTGAGCACGTCATTTTTGCGGAGGCTCATCAGTGCAGTGTTTACAAAGATCTTTCGGGCCCAGCCTTCGAAAGAACCCTCTCCCGAGTAGCTGTCAAGTTTGGTAAAAAGCGTCACAAACCCGTCCTGGAGTATATCCTCCGCGGCTTCTCTGTCGGCCATATATCGCAGGCAAACTGCGAACATTTTCCCCGACAGATGGTCGAAAACGGCTTTCTGGGCACGTCTGTCGCCTTTTTTGCAACTATCGACAAGCGCCGCCCAGTCGGGCTTTGCGTTGCTTCCGCTTACCTTACCCTGAGTCTTAAGATGCTCTTTCTTTCCAAAAAGTTGCATCGTTTACTCACAAAACAATAGTACGAAAATAGCCATATTTCTCTTAAAATACACTATTTTTGTAAGAATGAGAATTATTGTTTCAATAATCTGTCTGGTTCTGGCATTGTGCTCGTCAGCCCAGGACATCCGTACCCGCAGGGCGGTGGAGAACTTGATGCCCGATGCCGTCTGCCTCTACTCGAACGGCGAAATTCTCAAAGCCGGCGAAATGTTCGGCGTAATGCTCAAGGAAGACCCTTCTAATGATGCCCTGCACTACTATTATGGAATGTGCAAGTTGCTCGAACGCAAGCTTCCCGAGGCCGAGAAACACCTTTTGAAGGCCGTAGAGCTCGACCCATCGAACAACTGGTACCGCGAGGCCCTTGCTTCTTTATACGATGCCCAGGGTCGCAGCGACAAGTCTGCCGCCATCTACCTCGAACTCTACGACAAGGACCCCAAGAGCTATACCACCCCCTTCGTCCTGTCGATGCTCGGCGACAGGGAACTCTCGTCATACCGCGACACCAGTGCTCTTGAGTACTACCGCCGGGCTCTTGATCTTGACCCTTCGTATCCGCCGGCACTGCTGGGCGAAGCCGAAATCTACCGGGTCCGCGGCAACTACCCCTCGTTCTTCCTTAATATAAACAGATTCGTATCGGACCCAAACATCCTTCCTCAGGCCCGCGCCCAGTATCTGGATAATATGCTCCAGAACTTCGATCCCAAGGCCTTCCGAACCTGGGGTGCGCAGCTCGATTCGCTGGTGGACAAGGGTGTTCGGGTAAGTCCGCGCGATACCTCCATGCTCAAACTGGCAGGCAGATGGTACTACGGGACAGGCCGCAAGGACAAGGGTATCAGCTACTTCGACCGCCTGCTCGAAGCAAGTCCCGAGTCGATGAGCGCACATATGATACGCATTCAGCTGCTAATCGAAGACTCCCGCTATGACGAGGTCATCGAAGAATGCCGTAAGATGCTCAGCTTTTGCGAGGATAAGGACAAACTCACCGTTCTGTCGATTATGGGCGATGCCTTCCATCAGACAGGGCGCACACGCGAGGCCTACAAGACCTACGAGAAGGTCCTGAAGATAGACTCCGGATACTGCCCCGTGCTCAACAACTACGCCTATTTCCTCTCCCTCGAGGGCCGCAAGCTCCACAAAGCCGAGAAGATGAGCCGTATAACCATTGCCGCAGAGCCCGACAATCCCACCTATCTCGATACCTACGGATGGATATTGCACCTGCTCGGGAGGGATTCCGAGGCCAAGGTGCACCTGAAAAGGGCGGTGGTTTACGGAGGGACCGACAGTCCGGTAGTTCTCTCGCACTATGCCGAGGTGCTGCGTTCTCTTGGCGAGAAAGATCTCGCAAAGTATTATGAATCACTTGCTGAACGCAAGAAATGAGTCGTTTTATCTGCATATTGCTGATGCTTTTTGCGCTGCTCCCGGCGGCGCAGGCTCAGGACGTGTCCCGACAGAAGTCGCGCAAGGCCGCCCTCGAAAAGGAAATAGCTATACTCGACCGTCAGCTCAGGGACAATGCCGCCAAAAGCGAATCGGCCCTGACCCGTCTTACCCTAACCCGCAAGAAGATAGATGCCCGCCGTGCACTCATCAAAGAAAGCGACAGGCAGATAGCCTCGCTGATGGATTCGATGGACGTGAAACGCAGGCAGATAGCCTCTCTTGAGGCAAGGCTCGACACAATGACTGTCCGTTACCATTCTCTTGTAAGGGCAGCCTACCGCAACCGCGACCCGCATCTCTGGGCAGTTCTTCTCCTCTCAAGCGAAACCTTCACTCAGGCTACCCGCCGCTGGGTGTATCTCCGAAAAGTCTCCACTGCCCTCAACAGTCAGGCAAGGACCATACTCAGCGCCCGTGATTCGCTGGCAGCGGAAAGAGAAAGGCTCGAAGGACTCCGAAAGGATGCCGATATCCTCAGGGCATCGCGAAAGGCAGAATACAACAATCTCAACCGCGAAGAGGCTGCATCGGCAAAGCTCGTTTCGCGCCTGAAGAGAGATAAGTCACGCTATCAGAAGCAGATAGCCGAGAAGCGCAAGCAGGTGGAGGCCCTGAATAAAGAAATCTCAAGGATGATAGACTCCGCCCGCAAGAAGGCACCCAAGTCGCGTTCTTCAGAAGACATAAGGCTTTCATCTGAATTTGCCTCAAACAAAGGCAAACTGCCCTGGCCTGTCGAAGGTCCGGTGGTGGACCATTTCGGCCAACACTACCACCCCGTATATACAGGGGTCAAACTGCCATTCAACAACGGAATGTCGATTGCCGTCCAGCCCGGAACCGAAGCCAGGGCCGTTTTCGACGGGGTTGTGAGCCAGATTATCGTAATGCCAGGCTACCACCAGTGCGTACTTGTGCAACACGGAGGCTATTTTACCTTCTACTGCAAACTCGCCAGGGTGTCTGTCAAATCAGGTCAGAAAGTCAGCACCGGTCAGGTCATAGGAACGGTTGACACCATAGCCGGCGAGACCCAGCTCCACTTCCAGCTCTGGGACGGCAAAGACCCCGAAGACCCCGAAGACTGGCTGAGGTAGGGGATGAGGACAGAGAGGCATTTCCAAGCCTGACAGAAGAGCTCGGTCGGCAAAACACCTCCGCGACAGAAGAACTCGGCCGGCAAAAACACCTCGGCCGACAGAACCCCTCCGCCAAAAGAAAACCCGCACCGGAAACTTTCAGGCCCGGTGCAGAAACTCATCTTTAAGTCGATTAAACTGAACTATCCCAGAGCCCAGACGATGACGTGCCTGTCAAAGGTCATATAGTTCAGTTCGAAATCCTCTTCGTAACCATCCTTGTTGGTGAAAGTCACTTCGAGTTCCCCTTCTCCGCGGGGTCTGAACTCTTCGACCTCAATCTGCTCGGCAAAGTCAACCTTGTGCTGCGAGACAAGCTTATAAACAGCCTCCTTTGCACACCAGTAGATTGCGAGCTGTTCGCGACGGTCGTCGGCATCGTCCTCCAGGTCTTCAATCTCATCCTGAGAGAGAGCCTTCTTCTCGACTGCGGTGAAATCCCGGTCGAGGGACTCACAGTCAACACCTACCTCGTCGATATCGCTCAGCAGAACTGCCACATACTTGTCGGTATGGGTGATGCTGATGTTTGTTGCGTTGTTCTCGATGTAGGGCTTGCCGTTGTCGTGATGGCTCAAGTACACCTTCTCTTCGAAAAGGGTATCGAGAAGAGCCCTGACAGCAAGTTTCTGCTTGCGCAGCGATTCACTTTTTATGTAGGAAATTTCCTCCAGCTCGTCGGAGGGAACACTTGTGAGCTCTCGAAGCTCTGCTTCGGTCTCAGTGATTTGCCAGATACCCAGTCGCGAGTGAGCGTCGTCGTCCAGGTCTTTTGTGAGAAATAGTGCCATATAAATATAACGGCAACAAAGATAGACAAATTAACGATAATCCCAAAATATTGAAGCTATTCGATTTATTTTGTGTAATTTTGCGCCGCCAAACAATAGAAAGAAATGAAATACCTTACCAATGAAAAATTGACCATTGTGGGAGCCGGTGGAGCTATCGGTTCAAATATGGTTCAGACGGCCCTGATGCTTGGTCTTACCCCCAACATCTGTCTATATGATATCTATGAACCTGGCGTACACGGAGTTGCCGAAGAGATGTGCCACTGTGCATTCGAAGGTGCCAACATCTCTTGGACTACCGATCCCGAGCTTGCATTCACCGGAGCATCATACATCATTTCTTCCGGTGGAGCACCCCGTAAGGATGGTATGACCCGCGAAGACCTGCTCAAGGGCAACTGCAAGATTGCCGCAGAGTTCGGCGATTTCATCAAGAAGTACTGCCCCGATGTCAAGCACGTCGTGGTTATCTTCAATCCTGCCGACGTTACCGCTCTCACCGCTCTTATCCATTCGGGACTGAAGCCCGAGCGCCTCACCTCTCTCGCAGCACTTGACTCCACCCGCCTGCAGGAAGCCATCGCCAAGGAGTGCGGCGTGATGCAGAGCGAGGTCAAGAATGCCCGTACCTACGGCGGTCACGGCGAGCAGATGGCCGTATTCGCGTCACAGACCACAGTTGCCGGAAAGCCTCTTTCGGAGTATCACATTTCCGATGAAAAGTGGGCCGAGATCAAACACAGCACCATTCAGGGTGGTTCCAACATCATCAAGCTCCGCGGTCGCAGCTCCTTCCAGAGCCCTGCTTACCAGGCTGTCAAGATGATCGAGGCTGCTATGGGCGGCGCCGAGTTCACCTGGCCTGCCGGAACCTATGTCAACTGCGACAAGTGCGGATTTAAGAATGTTATGATGGCAATGCCCACAGTCATCGACAAGACCGGTGTTCACTTCACTGCTCCCAAAGGAACTGCTGAAGAGATGGCTTCTCTTCAGGCATCTTACGAGCACCTCTGCAAGATGCGTGACGAGATAATCTCACTCGGAATCATCCCCGCCGTCGAAGACTGGAAGAGCGAGAATCCCAACCTCTGATAGTCAACAAGAGGGGATTTAGAAATATCCCTTATCTCAAAAGGAAAGAGGATAAGTTGCAGGTTTTGCGTCCTGAACTTATCCTCTTCGAAATACAGAGAGGATAAGCAGCAGGTTTTGTGTCCTGAACTTATCCTCTTCGTTTTTTATAGTCGGGGTACCGCGACTCGAACGCGGGACCCCCTGCTCCCAAAGCAGGTGCGCTAGCCAACTGCGCCACACCCCGAAAACTTTGCCTTTTGCTATGGTCTGCCTGGCTTGACCATAGCAAAAGTGCGGCAAAGTTAAGAAAAAAACTTCATCTATTCTATACGAAGTAGAGTAAGAACTCCGGTAGTGTTTCATCAAATGTATCCGGAGATGCCTCACGAAAACGCACTGACGGCAGCCAGGGCCACTCGACTTGCCTCTGAAGGCCCTTCTGGCAGGGGTCTCCCGGTGCCGTGAAATTCACCTCAAAAAGCAATGTGCCTCTGAAGGCATTGTAGAGGGGGTAAGGCTCTGAGGTGGACACAAAGTCGTTCCACCTCGAACACCAACCTGCCCCAGAAGGCATTCTGAAGGGGGTCGCCTCGAAAGGTGAATTTCACGAGATTGCCCAATCGGCCTCTGAGGCACTTCTGGCAGGGGTAGCCCCGACCGGTGAAATTCACCTCTAAGACCAATGTGCCTCTGAAGGCATTCTGGAGGGGGTCGTCTCAAAAGGTGAATTTCAC
>JAQXJU010000093.1 GCA_029009115.1 Bacteroidales bacterium
GGTGGCAAATGCCGACGAGGAGAAGCCAGTCGAACTTGAGCCGATGAAGGAGATATGGGCCAAAGTGATAGCCGACAACTATTCTTCCCAGGCAAGGCTCTCCCTGACCCTCAGCAACTCAAGTCTTACTCTAGGCGAGACCGACGGAGTCCAGGTTCTGGACTTCACCGTGGTCAACGAATCTCAGAAGAAGTGGATAGAGGAACGCATACTCCACGACCTTGAGGGCAAAATCCGCAAGGCAAGCGGATCCTCCAGGCTGAGGCTCACGGTCTCGGTCCTTCCGGACGAGAAGCAGAAGGTAGTCAAGTATCTCCCTGAAGAGAAGGCACAGGACTTGATGTCCCACAACGAAGAAGTAAAGAATCTGATAACTGATTTTCACCTTGGTGTAAAATGATACTGCGCTGCGAAAACCTTGTAAAGAAATACGGTATCCGTACCGTAGTGAAAGGAGTGTCGATGGAAGTCGGACAGGGAGAGATAGTGGGATTCCTGGGGCCGAACGGGGCTGGTAAGACCACCAGTTTCTATATGATTACGGGGCAGATTGTCCCGAACTCCGGGAAGGTGTTCCTCGATGATGAGGAAATCACCAGACTGCCTATGTACAAGAGAGCCCAGAAAGGGATAGGATACCTCCCCCAGGACGCTTCTGTGTTCAGGAAGATGAGTGTCGAAGACAATATCCTGTCGGTAATGGAGATGCGGGGCGTTCCCCTTAAGGAAAGGAAGGAAAGACTTGAGAACCTCATAAACGAGTTCAATCTGTCGAAGGTTCGCAAGAGTCTCGGCATCCAGCTTTCGGGAGGAGAGAGACGCCGTTGCGAGATAGCAAGGGCCCTGGCCATTGACCCGAAGTTCATTCTGCTTGACGAGCCGTTTGCCGGAGTCGATCCCATTGCCGTGGAGGACATTCAGTACATCATCGCCAAACTGAAGTATAAAAACATCGGTGTCATTATCACCGACCACAATGTAGGAGAGACCCTTGCCATAACCGACAGGGCTTACCTCCTCTACGAAGGTACTATTCTGCAGCAGGGCACTCCCGAGGCTCTGGCCGCTGACGACGATGTGCGCACAAAATACCTCGGGAGCGGGTTCATCCTGAAGAGGTCGGTATCTGTCGAAAGGGCCCAGAGGGAGCATTCCGAAGCAGCAGCAAGTTCCCCAAAATAGACAAGATCCCTATTTTTAGTCACAAAAGCTGTTGTGACTAATGCAAAACGGACCAAATTTCGTCACCATATACGCGATTTAGTCACAAATATGGGATTTTCGTGGCAAAAATAGGGTTCTGGTGTCAAGTACTTTGACAAGGAGGAGGGTCGGGATACCTTTGCAGAAAACAAATCTGACCCTATGGAACAGGCTCTGACAATGAGGCTCGACAATGCCTCTAACATATATCCCGCATCTCTGACCAAGCGTTATGCCTCAATCTTCAGGATGAGTGTCACTCTCTTTGAGAATGTTGACGCAAAAGTCCTGCAAGAGGCTTTGGAGAATACTGTCCGACGTATTCCTTCGTTTGGGTGTACTCTGAAGAATGGTGTATTCTGGTGGTATCTCTGCTCACTGGACAAAAAACCTGTCGTAAGCAGATATTCCCCTATGGGAATTCGCGGATTCCGTTTCCACGGAGGATTTCTATTCAAGGCAATGGCAGACGGCAACAGGATAGTGCTCGACGTCTTTCACGCAATTGCCGACGGTCGCGGAGGGCAGACCTTCCTTCTTACCCTGACTGGCGAATATCTGAGACTGCGCCACGGGATTTCAATCAGTTACAACTCCCTGGTACTTAATACGGCAGAGGAGCCGAGCGAGGCTGAATCTTCCGACTGTTTCAGAAACTTTTCAGGCAAAAAGGGTTCTCTTGAGCAAAACGACACCGCCTATCATATCAAAGGAAGAAAGCTTTCGATAGAGTCACTTCTCTGCGAGAGGATAGAGTTCAGTTCTGATGAAATCCGGAAAGTCCTTCAGGGCACATCGTACACCGTAACCGATTTCGTGGCAGCTGCAATGCTGGAGGCCCTTCAGGAAGAACACCGCCTCGACAAAAGATTCAGGAAACGCAACTCGCTAAAGGTCAACATCCCCGTTGACCTGCGCAAACTATTTGAAGGAAAAACTCTGAGGAACTATTCCTCGTACGTCAATGTAGGCGTGGACGTATCAAACGGATATTTCAGTTTCGACGAACTGCTGAATATCGTTTCGGCACAGAAGACGATGATGACTCTGCCCAGTGAGCTGGAAAAGAAAATCGCAGCCAATGTAGCCCTTGAAGACAACATGGCCATAGCTATGATTCCAAGATTTATAAAGCGTATCGCCATTGACACAATCTGCCGCCTCAAGGGAGACAGGTTCAACAGCTATACTTTTTCCAATCTAGGAAGAGTGACGCTCCCCGAGCAGATGCGGCCCTATGTCAGTTCTATGGACTTTGTGCTTGGGAGAAAAAGGGGTACAAGCGGGGCTGCAGCCTGCGTCGGATACAACGGGAAGATTGTTATCAATCTTAGCCGCAATATTGCCGAATCAAGATTTGAGCGCAACTTCGCAGAAGTTCTGCGCCGCCACTCAATCGAAGTGAAGGAAGAATCCTTTAGACTGGCCTGATTGCCCCCCCAAAGCAGATTCTACCCAAGCTGAGGCATCAGCAAGAGGCAGGGGTATGGTTATAAAATAGAACTACCTGAGGTATTTGCTGAAGAACTTCCAGACTTCGCCGCAAGTGTCCATATCATCGGTTGACCAGGAGTGGCCGCCGTTTTCAACCTCATATAGCCAGACCTCGGCCTGCGGTCCCCCTTTCCAGGCGGGAACTCCCCCGCTGAATACGTGTTTAGTAACCTTATTGCCTATCTGAGGCATCTGCTCTATTCTTGCCGTAGTGCATCTGTTGACTGCGCAAAGGTAAGATATTGCCAGCGGAACGGGAAGATACTCCCCCCATCCGCCTTTGTTCTCCGGATCCCCGTTCCACATTGATGTCCGGTCTGAAGTCCCGTGGACCTCCATAAACGGAATTGGCCTGGAATAGTCCCTGTCCATACAAAACAGGGTAAGGCCGGCTATGGAGGCTATTGCATTGAATTTTTCAGGGTGATGCATAGCCATAAGATAACACATCTCGCCGCCGTTGGACATACCGGTGAAGAATACGTTCTTACGGCTCAGGCTGAATCTTTTCTGTAGGAAAGGTATGAGCCTTGTCAGGAATAGCTCATCATCCTGCTCCCAGCCTTCCTGCACAGGATATCCGACATTCCAGCCGCTTTTGCCCCGGGGGCACTTGATTCCGCTAGGGAAGCACAGCGCAAAGCCTTGCCTGTCTGCAAGATCAAGAAATCCGGCCTGTGCCCGGCTGCCGTTCCCACCATAGCCGTGGAGAACGAAAACCAGAGGCTGACGGCCGTCAGACGATTCGGGACACACGGTTTTGGGAATATAGACAAAGAGTTCCCTTGTCTGGTGCTGGTCGCGGAATTCAATCCTTTCGCAGCGCTTTTCGATTTCGGTCTGGGCGCGAAGGACTGAATGAGGGAGCATTAAGGCCAGAAGCAATGCAGATGCAATTATGAAGCGTTTCATACGAACAAATTGTTTTTAAGGGAAACAAATTTAATGGAATTTGGTTATATTCGTCCCTGCCAGATTAAAACTGATAATTATGAAAAAGACTCTTATATGTATCTTCGCCGTCTTCCTTGGCTGTTCTGTTAACGCCCAGACCCAGACTATCCGTGCATTCTCTCATAGAGGTGGCCGACTCGAACGCGACGAGAATACCCTGCAGGCCTTCAAGGAAAGCTGGGACGGGGGATACACCGGCTTTGAGACCGACATCAGAATGACTCGTGACGGCGTTCTGTACATCACCCACGACAACACTCTTGATCGCACGACTACAGGCAGCGGTGTATTTGAGGAAAAGAGTTCTGAAGAGATTGACCGCCTCAGGACAAAGATGGGGAACCCGATTCTGCGCTTCGATGAACTGTGCCGCTTTTTCGACGGGAAGGACAGCCTCTATGTCGAGTTTGAATTCAAAACCAAGCCGGTGAGTTCGTATCCACAGGAAAGGCTCGAAGAATATGTCGAAAAGGTCTGGCAGGGAGTTCAGAGCATAAAGTCGAAGGGCTCGCAGTTTGTGTTCACCTCCTCGGACTACAGGGGTCTTCGATATCTGCAGACCCACCATCCAGAAGCTGATTTGCTGCTGATTGTCAACAAGCCGCTGTGCGACGAGACCATTGCCCTTGCGAAGACCGTAGGAATCTACTCTCTCGGATGCAGGATGGAAGGAACTTCCCGCCGGGATGTCGAGAATGCACACAAAGCCGGAATCACCGTCAGTCTCTGGCCGGGGCTTACGGTCGAGGATTTTATGCTCGGAGCCTATCTCGGTTCCGACCGTATGTGCACTGACATCCCCCTCACCGTCAAGAAGTGGGTGGAAAAGAACGCACCCTGGTTGAAGGTCAAATACTAGAACAGAACAAACATAACAGAAGGGCGACCGATAAGAGATTATTGGTCGCCTTTCTTTATTCCAGTATCAGTCAATTGAGAAATGCCTTATTGCTTCGTGCAGATCGTCCTTCTGCGAGAGAACGTTAGGCTTGAAGCGTGAGGCATCCTGACCTGTCTGCTTGAGCACATACTCCTTGAACTGAGCGAAGGAGTTGGACTGTAGCCTGTGTGCGACAGGGGCATTGAGGCGGAAACTGTCGCGCTTGGCCTTGTACTCCATATTCAGGTTCTTGATGTTGGAATCGACAAGTTCGGCAAATTCTTTTGCCTGATTCTGACTCACTGTTTCGTCGGCGAACTCGAAGTAAAAGTCGTAATTACTCTCAGCAAGGTTAGCATAGCCGGTGAAATAGTTGAGCTTCAGGCCTGTGGATTCCGAAGCCTGATTTACGGCATTGATAAACTGGCCCTCATAGAGCTTTTCTCCGGTAATGGTTACGATTCCGTTCACTTTCTGCACCATATGTATTCGGGGAGTCTTTCCAAAAGGAGAAGCAGCCTCGACGATGTCGTTCATATTGTAACGGTACAAACCGCTGAAAGTGGTTACAAACGGACAATACTGCTCACCTTCGACGAGCTCATCGAGCTGATAGAAAGGCGCATCGGGATCATCGAATTCGTCGGCCTTCTTGAATTCATAGTAGTGGAAGTGCGGGAAAAGCACCGTTTCGATACTGTCATCGAGGACAAGACCGGCACGACATTCTGACGAAAAGTATGCAAACTCCTGATGAAGCATTCCATCGGGGAAATAACCTTCGAGCTTGTCGAGATAAATACGGGTATTCCCGCATTTCCAGGTTGTAAGGAGCTGAAGATTAGGCCAGTAATGCTTGGGGAGGACTTCTCCGTAGCGTGCCTTGAGCTCACGGAGTTCCTGCGCACGCTCAGGATTGGGTTTGAGGTACGGGGCACAGGCCTTGCGGACATCTTCGGGCACGTCAACCTTATCACTGATAGTCCCATTCTCTATGTCCCTGACATATTCATCGAACCAGAAGTTGACATTCTTCTGCATCTCGACCATCGTAGAAGGATTGGCGGTCACCACAAGTGTAGTGTTGCGCTCGATGCCCATTCGCATAATGACATAGTTCCGGGCGGTATAATCTTCGATGTTGAACACCTCTGAAGGAGAGACATAGAGCTTGCGCACAAAGCCGGGGCAGTTCTTCTGGGTGAATCCCGAAACTGAGCCGTAGATGGTTCCGTCGGGAGTATATCCCTCAATCTGCTTTCCGACTATTGAAACGATGTAACCCGAATACACCTTGGGTCTGTTCTTAATGAAATTGAAGAGCCATACCTTGTTCATCTTTCCGTATATGTTTGTAAGGTAGGCGCTAGAAATCGGAATCCATTTAGGCTCGCCGGTAGAACCTGAGGTGGTGGCATAAAGAACAGGTTTGCCCTGGAAAAGTACATCAGTCTCTCCGTTCCTCATCTTCTCCACATAAGGTCTGAAGCTCTCATAATCAGATGCTTTGACCTGCTGGCGGTATCTTCTGAAGAGTTCATCGGCATTTTTGGCTTCAAGAATATAAGAGAAGCGATGTTCCTTGCCATAGAGAGTATCCCTGCCGTAAGTGAGAATTGCGCGGAGGCATTTTTCCTGTGAGGCGCGTGGATTGCGGCTTGCTCCTTTCAACTTGAGATACTGGATTCCTCCTGCTGTTCCGAGAAGAAAATTGGGAATGAAAGCTGAGTGTTTGTCTTGATTCAAAGTCATGGTTTCAGTACTGTTTAGTTAAATTCGGAACAACAAATATACGAATTATAAGGGGAAAAACGGCCCCAAGAGAACCCGTAGTGTATTTTAAACATTACAGGTGGGACGGATTAGCTGGGCAAAAAGAAAGAGGATGACCGTAAGCCTTGAGACTTTACTGTCATCCTCTGCGATGTCGGGATGATCTGACTCGAACAGACGACCCCCACGTCCCTAACGTGGTGCGCTAGCCAACTGCGCCACATCCCGTAATCGGACCGCAAATATAGCAATAATTTTTGAATTTATACATTGTACCGGAAATAATTATCAAAAAAGAGGCCGGCTATGAAGCCGACCCCTGTGCAATGTATAAATAATCTTACTTAAAAGGCATAGTAGAAACCTATGGAACTGACTCTTCCGACGCTCAAACCGAAAGTTTGAAGTTCGGTGTCGTATCCTATCAGTCCAAGGGTGAAATCTACGCTGAAGTTGTCTGACAACTCGATTGAAAGGCCGGGATTGATTCCTACGACAAGCCCTGAATAGGAATCGCCGAGCGAATCCTTTCCGCCATAGACATCCACGCAGGCGTCAGTAAAGAAACTGACGATACCCTGGCTGAAAGGGATGTAACGAAGGTAGGGGCAGAACTCCCAGCTTGTTTCTCCGAGAGTATATGAACCATCCCCTGCCAATGCAGATGAAAAGGCAGCATTGGCATTGCCGAAACCGATGATAGCACCGACATTCAGGTTATCAGAGATGCAATAACCGAAGTCTGGGGCTATGGCGATGCCAAAACCGGAGTCTTTCGTTCCCGAAAGAGCAAAACTTCCGCCTACGTACCAGTCCTGGGCATAGGCACCGACGCCGAGAAGCGCCGCAACCAAAACAGTTAGAAATTT
>JAQXJU010000094.1 GCA_029009115.1 Bacteroidales bacterium
TGGTGCGAACTTCGCCGCCTCGGCTATCCTCAGTTCAATGCCAAGTCCGGTGCAGATCTTTACAAGGAATGGGCAAAACTTGCAAAGTCAAGGGTTGAGGCTGGTAACGACAATCCTACTCCTCTGACAGCTGACCTTGTATCAGCCGGTCTGTACAAGATAGGAACACTCGTGACTCCTCCGAACGTTGCAAGCGGTATGCCTGCAAATACCCTCGTTGCAAGGCTTCCTTATCCCAAGTATTCTACCGATCGCAACGAGAATGCTCCCGAGCGCAAGCCTGCTACCGAGAAACTGTTCTGGGCGAAATAAGCACTTTAAATATTAGATTGCTATGAAAAAATTGACATACATTACCCTTGCAGTTGCTATGATTGCCTTTTGCGCTTCCTGCGAAAAAGTCGATCACGCGAAAGGCCTGCGTGTTACCTACTATCCTTCCTTCTCTCTTAACCAAGGTAGTCTCGTAGCTCATCAGGTCGGTACTCCCTGGGTTGACCCCGGTTGCGTCGCTACGCTTAAGGGCGAAGATATCTCTGACCAACTTGAGATAAATGGCCCCGTGGATGCAAATACTTCCGGTATCTACTCCATAGAGTATTCCTTCACTAACGAGGACGGATTCACCAACAGCATATCGAGGACTGTAGTTGTTTACGATGTTGCAAATGCCAGCTCAACCGATATTTCAGGTGACTACAACACCTCCTGTAATATTTATGCTGTTGCAGACGGCTCTCTTGCAGGAAGTTGGGATCCTGCCTGTTCTCCCCAGAAGATTACCAAGGGTCCGGCAAAGGGACTTTTCTATGTACAGGATCTTTTCGGTGGCCGTTATGCCGTTTTTGCCGGATATGGTTCTTCTTATGCGGCAAAGGCTCTTATTCTCCTCAATTCAGATAATTCAGTGTCGCTTCTCGATGCCAATGTTGCCTGGGGACCTACTTTCTCGACGCATAATCCTGCGAACACCAAGTACGATCCCGCAACCTCGACTCTGACGATTGATTTTATTTGGGGAACATGGGGAACAGCTAATTTCTTTGTGTGCACTTATTCGAAGTAGAGATTATGAAAAAGATATTTACAATGATGGCCCTTGTGGCCGCAGTTCTTTGCTCCTGCAGCAAGTATGAGGTTGGTAAGACCGCTACCGATAAACTTGCAGGCGACTGGATGTGCACAGTATATTATGCAGACGAGGGTGCCTGGGTTCCCGATGCTCCTGCTTCTTACAGAACATACAATAGCGCTGCAAACGTTCCTTCAGAGATCTGGCTCGACGATCAGGAATCTTACTGGGGAACAAAGGTTAAACTCGATGCCTCCAATTCCGCAATGACCTTTGGTGAGCGCGGAAAGGAGTACCTCGACAATTATAACGGTGTTGCCCAAATCATCTGGGACGGAAAGGTAACTATGGACGCTGCCGTGGCTCCCGGTTCGGGTACCAAATGCGACAAGATTGAATTCTTCATCGCATTCTCCGACGATGATCCTACAGCATACGCTAGTGTTTATTATGTTGTCGGATACCGTGCTACCGGATTCCCCGAGGATGATTCGGAGCCTTCGCTTGAGTGGGAACTTCCCGCAGTGCCTGAAATCCCCGCGATTACAAAGCCACTCGAGTAAACTCGAAGCCAGATCTGCCCCAGAGAGTTTGCAAGCGTGCTAGCACAAGCTCCTCAGCAGCAGATCCTGAACTTATCAGATAAGATGATGACCCAAAAGTTCATTTGGACTTTTGAGCCATCATCTTTCTTCATTTTCTTCACTATCCGGCCCCACTGGTAAGAGTACCTTCGGCAATGCCGCCGTCACAGAGTATTGCAATCCTGTTCCCCCCCCTCGAAGAGAGAACGCTGCTTCCGCTCAGATAAGGCTTGTCTGTTGAAAAAATCAAAAATTATCCGTAACTTTGGCTGATTTTGTTTTTCTTTCAAGCTTATGGATAAATTTCAAATAGGATTGCTTTTGATGGTGGCCGGTATGCTTACCGTGTTTGCCATTCTTCTTATTGTGATATACGGCAGCCGTATGCTTATCACCATCATAAACAAGATTGCCCCCGAAGAGGCAAAAGCCTCTCCCAGGGCAGCCTCGGGCGAGGTATCGGCTAAAGCCAGAGCCGTTCTTGAGGCAGCTGTCAGAGAACTGACTGCCGGGAAGGGACATATTACGAACATAACAAAGATACAATAATGGGAAGAGAAGTTAAATTCAGCCTGGTATTCAGGGACATGTGGCAAAGCGCCGGAAAGTATCAGCCTCGGGTTGACCAGCTCGTGGACATCGCTCCGGCTATTATCAGAATGGGTTGTTTCGACAGGGTCGAAACCAACGGTGGCGGCTTCGAACAGGTCAATCTCCTTTATGGTGAGAACCCTAATAAGGCCGTAAGGGAGTGGACCAAACCCTTCCACGAGGCCGGAATCCAGACCCATATGCTCGACAGGGCCCTCAACGGATTGAGGATGAGCCCGTGCGCAAAGGACCTGCGCCAGTTATTCTATAAGGTAAAGAAGGCCCAGGGTACCGATATCACCCGCATCTTCTGCGGGCTCAACGACCCTCGCAACGTCATTCCCTCCATCACCTACGCCAAGCAGGCCGGAATGATTGCCCAGGCAGCGCTTTGCATAACCTATTCCCCCGTGCACACGGTAGAGTACTATGTCTCGCTCGCCAAGCAGTTTATCGAGGCCGGCGCCGATGAAATCTGCCTCAAGGATATGGCCGGAATAGGAAGGCCTGCCACTCTTGGCAAGATAGTCGCCGGCATCAAGGCTCTAAAGAGCGACATCGTCATCGAGTATCACTCCCACGCGGGCCCTGGATTCAGTATGGCCTCGATTCTGGAAGTCTGCCAGAACGGCTGCGACATTGTCGATACCGCCGTTTCGCCCCTCTCCTGGGGTACCGGTCACGCCGACATCATCGCAGTCCAGGAGATGCTCCGGGATGCGGGATTCCAGGTCAAGGACATCAATATGGAAGCCTATATGGAGGTTCGCTCCAAGATTCAGGCAATGATGGACGACTTCCTCGGTTACTGGTGTCCTCCTCTGAACCGCATCGACAACTCCCTGCTTATCAAGCCCGGCCTTCCCGGCGGAATGATGGGCTCGCTGATGACCGACCTCGAAGACAATCTGGCTTCGCTGAACAAGTGGAAGACCAAGAACGGCCAGAAGCCTCTCACGACCGACGAACTGCTCGTAAAGCTGTTCGACGAAGTGGCTTATGTATGGCCCAAGGTCGGATATCCCTGCCTCGTTACTCCTTTCTCGCAATACGTGAAGAACCTCGCCCTTATGAACGTGATTCTGATGGAGAAGGGCAAGAACCGCTGGGAAATCTTCCCCGACACCATCTGGGATATGGTTCTCGGCAAGGCCGGAAAGCTCCCCGCCGATGTCGATGACGAAATCCGCCAGCTTGCCCTCTCGCAGGGACGTGAGTTCATGAGCGGCGACCCCCAGGCCAACTTCCCCGACTGCCTCGACGAGTATCGTGCAAAGATGCAGGAGAAGGGCTGGGACTTCGGCCCCGACGACGAAGAACTCTTCGAGTATGCGATGCATCCCGAGCAGTACGAGAACTTCCGCAGCGGCAAGGCCAAGGCTGAGTTTGAGAAAGACCTCCAAAAGCGCAAGGCCGACAAGGCAGCTCCCGCAGCAGCCCCTTCGGTCATTACCGTAACCCTTGACGGACAGACCTACCGTCTCGACGTCGCTTACGGCGATGCCCTTCCCCAGGCTTCAGCCTCCTCTTCTTCCGCCCCCGTAGGCGAAGGTGAGCCCATAGTTGCACCTCTGTCCGGCAAGTTCTTCCTTACCAAGTCTCCCCAGGAGCAGCCCCGCAAGGTAGGCGATGCAGTCAAGTCCGGCGACGTGCTCTGCTACATTGAGGCTATGAAGATTCAGAATGCCATCTGCGCCGATGCCGACGGAGTCATCACCGCCATCCTGCCCTCCAACGGCGACTCTGTCGAAGAGGACGATGTGATTGTCAAACTCGCTCACAACAAGTAAAATGAGTGGATTTTCGGATATAATCGGAAAGATATTCGATATGACGGCCTTCGGCAGTCTCATCGAAGAACCTTCTTTCCTGCTGATGTACCTGATAGCCTTCGGGCTTCTGTACCTTGGAATAGTCAAGAAATACGAGCCCCTGCTGCTCGTTCCCATTGCCTTCGGAGTCCTGATAGCCAACTTCCCAGGCGGCGATATGGGAGTTATCCAGGCCAACTCCGAGGGGCTTGTTCCCCTGGCTGACGGTACTATGGTCAACATCTGGGATATGCCCCTGCACCAGATTGCGCACGAGTTCGGAATAATGAACTTCATCTACTATGCCCTTATCAAGACAGGGCTCCTGCCTCCCATCATATTTATGGGAGTGGGTGCGATGACCGACTTCGGACCTATGCTGCGCAATCTTAAGCTTGCCATCTTCGGCGCTGCGGCACAGTTTGGCATCTTCGCTGTCCTCTTTGCCGCCCTTGCCCTGGGATTCACTCCCCAGGAAGCCGGATCGCTTGGAATCATCGGAGGAGCCGACGGCCCTACCGCAATCTTTACCACCATCAAGCTCGCCCCGCACCTCCTTGGCCCCATTGCCATTGCGGCATACAGCTATATGGCCCTTGTTCCTGTCATCATCCCTCTGGTAGTCAAACTGACCTGCAGCAAGAAGGAGCTGTTGATCAATATGAAGGAGCAGGACAAGCTCTATCCCGACAAGATGGAAATCAAGAACATGCGTGCCGTGAAGATTATCTTCCCCATCGCAGTTACCACCATCGTCGCCATCTTTGTTCCCACTGCGGTTCCCCTCATCGGTATGCTGATGTTCGGTAACCTCATCAAGGAAATCGGATCCGATACCTCGCGCCTCTTCCAGGTAGCCAGCAACGGTCTGATGAACGCCGCAACCATCTTCCTCGGGCTGAGCGTTGGTGCAACTATGACTGCCGATGCTTTCCTGAATGCCCAGACTCTGGGAATCGTGGTCGGAGGCTTCCTTGCCTTTGCCCTCAGCATCACCAGCGGAATTCTGATGGTCAAGCTCTTCAATCTCTTCTCCAAGAAGAAGATCAACCCCCTCATCGGTGCCACCGGACTTTCGGCTGTTCCTATGGCAAGCCGCGTCTGCAACGGAATAAGTACGAAGTACGACCCCAAGAACCACGTGCTGAATTACTGTATGGCTTCCAACATTTCCGGAGTCATAGGATCGGCAGTGGCTGCGGGCGTGCTCATTTCCTTCCTCGGGTAAAAGAAAGCCGGCCTGGAGTTTTTTCTCCGGCCGGTTTTTCTCTTTCTTCCGCCGGGGGCATCTCCCGAACGGATATAAATGCCCCGACCGGATTTATTCGGCCGGGGTATTTCTATACAAGCGACAGGGCCACTTTCATCATATTGGTAAAGGTGGTTCTTCTTTCCTCGGGTGTGGTTGCCTCGCCTGTGATGACGTGGTCCGAGACCGTCAGAATCGTCAGGGCCTTCTTGCCGGCGCGGGCTGCATTCATATACAGGGCCGAAGCCTCCATCTCGACGGCGAGAATACCCATCTTGCGCCAGTCCTCGGTATGGGGAGTGTCGGAATAGAAGGTGTCCGAAGAGAGCACGTTGCCAACCTTGTAGCGGAAACCGAACTTTTCGCAGCTGTCAGCAGCTTTGCGAATCAGCCCGAAATCGGCAGTCGGGGCGAATACTCCAGGGAGCGAGAACTGTGACCCGTAGTTGGAGTCGGTGCTGGCTCCCATCGCAAGCACGAGATCGCCGATGTGAAGGTCTTCGCTGTATGCCCCTGCCGAGCCTACCCTGATGATGGTCTCGACTCCGTAGAAGTTGAAGAGTTCGTAGCTGTAGATTCCTATCGAAGGAATCCCCATTCCGTGTCCCATAATGCTGACAGGCTTGCCGCAGTAGCTTCCTGTATATCCGAGCATGCCCCTGACCTCGTTTACGAGAACAGGGTTGTCGATGAAATTCTCAGCCATGAATTTGGCCCTGAGTGGATCTCCGGCCATAATGACTGTCTTTGCAAAATCTCCGTATTTTGCTCCGATGTGGGGAGTGGGTGTATTGGCCATAGCAGTATCTGTTTTAATGTTTCCAACAAAAATACAAAATAATTCACGGATTCTTCCTATCTTTGCTGCCGAGGAGACGCATGTTGACTCCAAGTGTGCTTGGTACCACTATAAAAACAAGTTTATGTCAAAAAGATTCCTTTGGATGGCAGTACTGTTCAATGTCTGCCTCATCGCTTCAAACCTTTTCGCCGGCAAGATTTTCCAGCTATGGGACTGGTGTGTCCTCCCCGGGGCGGTAATCATCTTCCCGATTTCGTATATCCTGAACGACTGCATAAGCGAGGTTTACGGTTTCCGCAAGGCTAACCTCGTCATTTGGACAGGATTCGCGATGAACATCTTCTTCGTCCTGATGGCGTATCTGGTTCTGCTTCTTCCCGGAGCTCCCTTCTGGGAAGGGCAACAGGCCTTTGAGACTGTCTTTGCCTCGACTCCGAGGGTTGTGCTGGCATCGATGGCCGCTTTCTTTGCCGGCTCCAACCTCAATGCTCTGGTCATGAGCAAGATGAAGGTAAGCAGCGAAGGGCGCCGCTTTGGCCTGAGGGCTGTCCTGTCTTCGCTCGTCGGAGAGATGGCCGATTCGCTCATCTTCATCCCCATTGTGTTCTGGGGAAGCCCTGCAAAGGTTCTGCTGACGATGATGGCCTGTCAGGTCAGCGCGAAGGTACTCTACGAACTCGCAATACTGCCTGTCACCTCATTGCTCGTCCACCGGCTCAAGGCAAGCGAAGGCATAGACACCTTCGACAGGGGAATCTCGTATAATCCCTTCAAATTCAAAGATAACTGATATGTCACAGAGCAGAGAGTCCGAAGGGCTGCAGGCCCTTGGAAAGAAGACCGCGTACAAGGATGACTATGCACCCGAAGTCCTTGAAACATTCGTGAACAGGCATCAGGACAACGATTACTGGGTCCGCTTCAATTGTCCTGAGTTCACCTCGCTATGCCCCATCACCGGTCAGCCTGACTTTGCTGAGATACGCATTTCATACGTCCCCGATGTAAGAATGGTAGAGAGCAAGTCCCTCAAGCTGTATCTTTTCAGCTTCCGCAATCACGGCGATTTTCACGAAGACTGTGTGAACGTCATAATGAAAGACCTTATCCGCCTGATGGACCCCAAGTACATTGAGGTAACTGGCTTCTTCACTCCAAGGGGAGGCATCTCAATTCATCCTTACGCCAACTACGGACGCCCCGGAACAAAGTACGAGGAGCTCGCCGCCAGCCGATTCGCTGCCCACGAGTAGCTTAGTAGCTTTGCCCCCCGCCCCGTTGCCCACGATTAGCGTCGAAGCTTTTTTCCCCCCGCCCCGCTGCCCTTTGGCTTCCTGCCGCACCGCGCCCCATAGTCTGTAGCTGTCTCTTTTTTGTTGTAATAATTCTTTTGCATATATTTACGCAATGAAACAGATTATCAGACTTATTGTTGCGCTATCACTATCTGCAACAGTGTGCGGGCTGACTGCCTGCGAAGGAGACCCGATAGGAAGCCCTGAAACACCCGAAAAGCCTTCTGGCGAGGAGCCTCTTCCCGGAGAAGATGTCAAAGTTGACGAGGCAAAGGAACTTAGCCTTGTCTATTACGACAATATCGACAAGGTGAAGTGCACCTCAGGAATCTGGTACAATCTTGCCGAGGCGTATCTGAACCCTGTCGGAAGCGGTTGTGATGCACTGTCTTACGAAAGCAGCTATGCCAAGGTCAACAGTGCATTCGAGTCCTTGGGCTATCCCGGAGCATCGGGAGTGAACAGCGTTTACTTCGCCCAGGGTGGATCGTATATCAAAATCAAGGGAATCGCCATCCCCTCAAACGAAAAGTCATTCAGGCTTTCCCTTGGCATCAACAATCAGAACGACGACAACACCGTCTCCTTCGGGAAGAATATCAGCATTCTTATCAAGGACGGCCAGCAGCTCGATTCACAGTTCAAGGAGCTCAGTTTCAAGACCGTGCAGTTCGCAAAGTGGGTCTATGCCTATGCTGATTTCGAACTCGTAGCTCCCGACTGCCGCGATGTAACAGTCTGGATCAAGGCCGTATCCGACAGGATTCGCATCGACGACATACGCCTTGCCACCATCCAGGCTTCGCCCGAACAGAAAGTCGAGTTCCTTCCTACCATGGTCCACGGCTATGCCGAACGTCCCAAGGCCTTGGTCAACAACCCCAATTACAAGTACATAGACCATCGTGCTACCACTTATTCCTCTAAGAAGGAAGTGCGCAACTACGAGGCCTGCTACGACATCAGCCGACATAACCCTATGTGGGTGGCCTTCCCCGCTCACGACATCTACAACGAGGGAGGCACCCGCCGGCCAAGTCGCGACCCCTGGAGGCCCGACCCCAATATGACCGATTCGCAGCAGTCGGTAATCTACTATAACGACTGGGAAAGCTGGCCAAACAATACTTACAGGTATTGGGGAAGAACTAATCAGGGTGGAACCTGCGGCAGGGGACATTTGATGGCTTCCTCCGATCGCGGTTGCGGCAATCCCGACGTACTGCTCGAACTCAATGTCCAGACTTTCTATCCCACCAACATCGCTCCCGAAATGTACGTCAATGACAACGGTACAACCAGCCATTGGGGAATTGTGGAAAGGCACCGTCAGGACTATTGGAAGTGCAAGGATACCCTGTATATCGTAATCGGCTGCGTATATGAGCATTCCGACTGGATAACCTACGACAGGGCAATAGGATCGCAATACGACGATGGCTCCAAGCCCTGTGCTGTTCCCAGCGCAAGGTATCTGGTGGCAATGAGGACAAAGTCAGGAGCCACCGGCAAGTCCGTTTGGGAGTGCAGCGCCAGCGAACTGATGGCCATAGGCTTCTGGTTCCCCCAGAGATGCACTTCGTCGATGATCGAGACGCTTCCTCCTCTTTCGGAGTACATTTTCTCGGTTGCGGATATCGAAAAGATGGCAGGAGGGGAGTTTGAGTTCTTCCCCGAAATCCCCGCAGAAGTAAAGGCATCATACGATATCTCCGCCTGGCCTAGACTTTCGGATGTTGTCAATTGAGAGGGCCCGTTAAGGCGGGCGACTCCCAAGGCTGCTTTTCTTGCCTCTCCCAAGGCTGCGGAACTTGCCTCTCCCAAGGCTGCCCCCGCCTTGCCCTCGGGGCCTGGATCTCTGAGGGACATGCATCGCTTCAGGGCTTTTTCCCTGCTGTCCCCGCCTTGCCCTCGGGGCCTGGATCCCTGCGGGACATGCATCGCTTCAGGGCATTTTCCCTGCTGCCCCCGGGGGAGCAGAAGATTTTTAAACTATGAAACAGGTAAGACTTCTGCCATATATGAATGAAGGCCTTCTGGAGGCCGGTTGCGACGAAGCCGGCCGGGGCCCTCTTGCCGGTCCGGTATATGCTGCCGCGGTAATCCTTCCCCCGAATTTCAACCATCCCCTGCTCAACGACTCCAAAAAGATGACCGATACACAGCGTCGCGAATTGCGTCCTGTCATTGAATCCGAAGCCATATCCTGGGCCGTAACCAAGGTGGATGTTGAAGAGATTGATACCCTCAATATCCTTTGGGCATCGGTCACCGGGATGCAGAGGGCGGTGTTAGCTCTTGCCACCAGGCCCGAATACCTTCTGATCGACGGCAACCGCTTCCGCTCGTTTGGAGGCTTCCCATATAGTACTGTGGTTCACGGAGATGCCATATATGCTTCAATTGCCGCCGCCTCGGTACTCGCAAAGACCTACCGTGACGACTATATGATTGCCATCTCGAAGGAATATCCCCAATATGGATGGGAGAAGAATATGGGATATCCCACAAGAGAGCATCTCGATGCAATACGAGAATACGGCTACACACCCCATCATCGCAAGAGTTTCCACCCCAAAGCACTTGAACCCACACTATTCTGATGTGCCCGTCGTTTTCCCGATCCTACCTGACGAGGAGAGTACAACAAAAAAGATGATTGTCTGCCACAACAATCATCTTCGATTCTTACAAACAATTATCTAAAAAGGCTTACTTCACGCTTTCCTTTCTGTAAGTCTTGAAAAGTTTCTCGAGTGCGAGGCTGGATTTACGTACACGAGCTTTTGCAGCCTTGTTTGCGACCTTGTCGATGTCAGCGGAGATGGCTTCCATCTCGGCCTTGATGCTTTTAATGAGTTCTTCCATTGTTAATTAGTTTAAAGTTGCACTATTGTTGGCAAATATAGAAGAAAATTTCAATTTTCGACCATTTAACTGAGAAAAAACGCAAATTAATGAAAAAATCGTACGTGAATTGCCCAAATAGGCTCATTTGGGGCCTCAATTCATAGGAAATACCTAAAAAACCCTCGCAAGGCAAGCTGCCTTAGAAGGCATTCTGGAGGGGGACAGCTTGAAAGGTGAATTTCACGGGATAACCGAATCGGCCTCAGAGGCACTTCTGGCAGGGGGTTGACTGGAGCCGTGAAATTCACCTCGCAAGGCAATGTGCCCCAGAATGCCCTGTAGAGGGGGTAAGGCTCCGAGGTGGACACAAAATCATTCCACCTCAGAAGCTCACCTGCCCCAGAAGGCCTTCTGACGGGGGTGAGTCCCAAAGGTGAATTTCACGAGATTACCCAATCGGCCTCTGGGGTACTTCTGACAGGGGTTGCTCCAACCGGTGAAATTCACCTCGCAAGGCAATGTGCCCCAGAATGCCCTGTAGAGGGGGTAAGGCTCCGAGGTGGACACAAAGTCGTTCCACCTAAGAAGGCGACATGCCCCAGAAGCCCTTCTGACGGGGGTCGTCTCTGAAGGTGAA
>JAQXJU010000095.1 GCA_029009115.1 Bacteroidales bacterium
TACAAGGTCAGCTGTCAGAGGAGTAGGATTGTCGTTACCAGCCTCAACCCTTGACTTTGCAAGTTTTGCCCATTCCTTGTAAAGATCTGCACCGGACTTGGCATTGAACTGAGGATAGCCGAGGCGGCGAAGTTCGCACCAGGACTCATAACCGTTGACGTGAGCGAGGTGAATCCACTTCTGGATACCAATCAGCTCATTTGCCTTGGAGGCATTCCAAGCGTACTTGGAACCACCGGCATAGAGAGCAGCTGCCTGAGCGGAAGTACATCCGTGGGTAGCAAAGGATGCGTCGATAGCTGCCTCGTATGCGGCCTTGGCCTTGGCGGCATCGGGAGCAACGGAAGAGTAGTACTCTGCGAGGAAGAACTGAGTCTCGGCAACTGTAATGAGATAGACAGGAGTATCGTACTTGAAGTTTACCTCGGCATAAGTGTCTGCATCAACATACTTTGCTGTGATTTCCTTGGAGTACTGGTCGTCGATGAAAGCGCCGTCCCAGGTATTTCCGTGGCCGAATGAAGGCAAGAACTTGGCGGCGCGACGCGGGTCTGCGACCTCGTTCATAACAGAAGTGACGGCCATATGGGCACAGATTTCTATGGTGCGCCCGGTGTTGATGTCGCCTCTCTTGCGGACAACCTCAGAGTAAACGGGATTGTCGAGACCTGCCTGGTTAGCCCAGCATCCTGCATAGGCGATATCCGAAACAGGGAATTTGTCCTGGCTGACAAGAGCGGCAAGCTGAGCCTTCACATCAACGGCACCGTGCTCACGCATAAGAATGCGGAGCTTGAGAGCGTTTGCAAAGCGAATCCAGTTGTCAACATCAGAGCTGCTTTCGAAAACCATATTGTCCGATACCTTGTCAGAAGCCGAGACCTTTGCAAGAGCTTCGTCAAGTTCCTTCACGAGTCCGGCATAGATTGTCTTGCCGTCGTCGTATTTGGGAGCAAGAATGGCAGTATTGCCAGCTTCAGAGTAAGGCATCTCGCCAAGACCATCCACAAGCATTTGCAGGGCATATACACGGAGTACGGTGGCGGCAAGATAGTCACCCCATGACTCTGTTTCCGATGCCTTGCTGCAGATGATGGCTGCATTGTTGCAGACACGCACCATTGCGCTGAGGTAGAAGTAGTTCACGAAGTTGGCCGTGAGAGGGGTTGCATCTGAGGTATCCCAGTGGGCAAGACCGAGGTACTGGGGTCCGCCGGGCTTAATGGCATAGTGCTCGGCAAAGAATGAACCGAACATATGACCGTAGAAACCGGATGCGTTCAAAAGGTTCAATTCGACTGCGGGGATAATCAAACCATTGTCAACGTCTGTTACAGCGTTGGGGTCCTTGTTGACATCCAGCCATCCAGCGCAGGAGCTCAAAGTGAGAGCAAGTGCGGCAGAGAGTATATATACGATTTTTTTCATAATTCCGAGTCTTTAGAATTTAACCTGAACATTGAAACCGAAATAACGGGTAGGCACGGTGCACATAATTTCACCGAATGTACCCACAAGGTCTGTCTCGAATGCCTGGTCGGGATCGATGAATGCGTTGCTGGCAGGCGTCCACACGAAGAGGTTGTTGCCCACGGCCGAGAGTTTTACTTCGTTAATCTTCAGGTTCTGAAGCCACTTCTTGGGAAGGTCGTAGGAGATGCTCACGTTGCGCAGCTTGGCATAAGTGCGGTCCACGAGTTTGCACAGACCTCCGTCGATGGGGAAGGACTCGTTTCCGTTCATATAGTACTGGTAAGTGGAGTCGAAGAGGGTGATAGGAACGGTATTCTCGACATATACGGTCTGACCTGAAGGATCGGTGGTCTCAATGACCGAGTTGGGAACGATGAAGGGCTTGCGGTCGTTGTAGGTAGTCTCGAGCGAGTTACCGGTAAACTGGAGCAGAGTCCTTGTTCTTGAGTACATCTTTCCTCCCCAACGGATGTCGAGAGTGGCCGATGCCGAGAAGTTCTTGTAGCGCAGCGAGGTGGAGACACCGCCGGTCCAGTCGTTCTGCACGCTCAGTCCAGTATCTTTGTACTCTGAGCTCTGCAGGGGAAGACCACGATCGTCGCAGATGATCTTTCCGTCCTCGGTATATTCAGGAAGGTTGGTGTAGATGACACCGAGAGGCTTACCGATTTCGGCATAAGTGATGACATCATCCATCTTGGAAAGCTGTGTCTTGGTGTCACCGAGCCCTTCAGGCAGGCTGAGAACCTTGTTGTAGTTCTTGGCGAAGTTGATGTCGAGGTTCCATTCGAAATCCCTTGTCTTGACGGGAGTCGTGGTAAGGAGAAGTTCGAAACCCTTGTTGCTTACCTCACCGAAGTTGACTACCATAGAATTGTATCCGGTGGCAGGATCGACGGGCAGAGTGAAAATCTGGTCTTTGGAAACTCTGTCATAGTATGCAGCATCCAGACCAATGCGACCGTCAAAGAGCCTCAGGTCGGCACCGAGTTCGAATTCGGTGGTCATCTCGGGCCTAAGGGTAGCGGAAGCAAGGCTTGCAGAAGAGAAGTATCCGTTATAGCCGTTGAAGGGGAAGGCAAGATCCTTGTCAGCAAGGTAACCGATTGCGGAAGCCTGCGCGAATACAGCCTCAGTCAGATATGCGCCAGGGTCCTTACCGGTCATACCGTATGCGGCGCGCAGCTTGGCATAGGAGATGGGGGTATCCGACAGGTCGAAGGAATTGGTCGCAATCCAACTGGCCGTGATACCGGGATAGAAGAAGCTGTTGTTGCCCTTCGGGAGGGTCGAAGACCAGTCGCGGCGGGCGGTGGCATTGACATATACCTGATCGTCCCAACCGACTGTGATGTCACCGAAGACCGATACGCTGCGCCTCAGCAACTGGCTCTCACTTGCGGAAGGGAGATTGGGAGTGTTGCTCAGATCCCAGAAACCGGTATCGAAGGTGAGACCCGATACGCTTGCACCTGCAGAAGAGCTACCACGCTCATTGGTGTTCATGCCAAGAGTAGCGTTGACATCGAGCTTGCCACCAAGATAATTATCCTTGAAGTTGGCAAGGAAATCGTGGTTGGTCTCATATATAAGGCCATAAGAAACTCCGATGGAACCTTCCTGATTGGTCGAACCGGCATTGGGATAGGATTCGTCCATTGCAATCTGGTACATCGTAAGCTTGGAGTCGTAGTTGGTGCGGTCGAAACCATAACGATATGTCAGGGTTAGCTGACGTATTGGCTGGACGTCGAACTGGATTTTTCCGAAGACCTTCTGGATGTGGCTCCTGTTGTAGGAGTTCTCGATAATCCAGTAAGGATTGGTGATTCCATAGGGAGTGAACCATCCTTCGGGTCTGTTGAATATACTGGTAAGATCCTGGGCATCAACGAAGGAGATGTCACGTCCGGCCTGGTAGAGACCTTCGAGAACTGACTGCTGTCCCTGATCCTGGCTGATCTGGTTGGTAACCTGATCGGTGTAGTTAAGGGCCGAGCTGAGTTTCATCCACTTGTTCATCTTGTGGCTACCGCGGAAGGCAATGGTATTTTTGTCGTAGGTATCCTTGTCGCGGGGAAGAATTCCGTCGTCCTTGAGGTTGGAGTATGACAGATAATAGGTAGTCTTGTCGGCTCCTCCGCTTACTGAGACGCTGGTGTTATACTGGACGCCGGTCTCATAGAAGTTGCGTACGTTGTTGGGAACGGCAGAATAATTCTTTGCGAGCTGGGAGTTGTCAACCACAGGTCCGTACACACGGAACTGGTCGTTGAAAATAGGTCCCCAGGATCCGTTCTCGTCTAGGGTGAGGTTACCATCCCAACCGGTACCGAACTTGTTCTGGAATTTGGGAAGGAAAGAAACGGACTCGAGCTGGACACCGGCATTGACGGTGATTTCGGTACGGCCGCGCATTCCGCTCTTGGTAGTTACGAGGACGACACCGCTCGATGCGCGTGAGCCATAAAGGGCTGTTGCAGCAGCACCCTTGAGGATGGTGACGCTCTCAATATCGTCGGGATTCATTGAGTTGATACCCATACCGAGGTTACCGTGTCCACTTGCTGTATTGGCCAATGAACCAGACTGGATGGGCATTCCGTCAACTACGTAAAGAGGCTGGTTGGAACCGGCGATGGAGGAGAAGCCTCGGATGATGACCGACTGGGCGCCACCGGCAGTGGTTGCGGAATTGGAAATCTGCACACCGGCTACCTTACCTGCCATCGAAGCCACCGCGTTGTCACTTCTGGAAGCGACGATGTCGTCACCCTTTACGGTAGTCGCGGAATAACCGAGGCTCTTCTGGGACTTGGTAATGCCGAGGGCTGTTACAACGACCTCATCAAGCAGAAGCTTGTCGGGATCCAGAACGACGCTTATCTTCTCGGCGAAGGGGACAAGCTTCTGGACATATCCAATGCAGGATACGACGATGAATTTGCCCTGTGCTGAAGCAGGTATTCCTTTAAGAACAAAGGTACCTGCCACGTCTGTGACTGCTCCGGTAGTGGTTCCTTCCACATAAACCGTAGCACCAATGACGGGTTGGCCGTCTTCGGAGGACGTCACCTTACCGGATACCGTGCTCTGTGCGAACACAAGCATGGGGCAAAGCAACGCTGTCACAACTGTGAACAAAAGCTTAACTTTTCTCATAAGCTGAATAGTTAGTGAATAATATAAAGAAGTATAAGTTCCTTAGGTTCCGGCAAAAACTGTCAAGAGGACTATCCAAGACAAAAGTGATACACCATAAAAATCTTACGCCTCGTGGGAATAAAAAGATTACTCTGCGCGAAAGCCAAACCCATGCTTATCAGCATGCTGCTGGCGATCAGTAATAGTTTTTTGAACATCTTGGATATATTTAATAGGTGTATCCGAATTTCATTTTCGGTGCACTTCCGGGGTGTACCAAATGCAAAAATATATAATTAAAAATCTTTATGCAAGTATTTTATAAAATATGCGATATCTCACTATTATAGCGAGTTATGGTCATTTTGAGAGTTAATTTTAGCCATTTTTGCGAATTCCACTTACACATTATAAGTAAATGTAGCGATTTTAAGCAAAAATGAAAGTTAAACTACTTTTCATCAAGTATTGCAACAAGTTCTCTTTTCATCTGCACATCTATACCTCTGTATCTCGTAAATGCTTGGCTACCAACTACGTGTCCTGTCATTTCAGATATAAGATCAGGGTCTCTGACCTGCCTGTAGAGATTTCCTATGAAAGTGCGACGGGCCAGGTGACTGCTAGCGACCTCGTTGAAGGGTTGCTTTCTTTCTGTTCTGCTAAGCGTGTCAAGCCGGGTCACAAGGTATGTGACTCCCGATACTTTAAGTAATTTCTTGATATAGCGATTATAACTGGCAGGACTTACAAAGGGCAACAGGCGGTCTCCGGGATACGAGGAGTATCTTTGGACAATCTCTCTTGCCACCCGGTTCAGAGGGACAACTACTGTCCTTGTGTTTTCTTTGATAGTCTTGGTCGGAATGTATTCAAGCGAACCGTTTACCACGTCGCTCTTTTTGAGCCTCACGAGGTCTCCGACCCTGCAACCAACATTGCATTGGAACACAAAAATGTCTTTCTGCACTGACAGTCTGTGATCCTCAGATAGGTCTGCGTGATATATACGGAGCACTTCGTCGATACTCAGGAACACCGGAGTTCCGTATTGTTCAGAAGGTATCTTGAAACCTTCAAATGGTGAAACTTCAACAATCCTGCTCTCTCGAGCCCAGCGGAAGAAGGCCCGAAGCTGCTTGAGAAGAGCATTAAGATAGTTCTTCCCTCGGGGCACGATCTTCCTCTGTTCGGGGTTTTCCTTAAGAATCTCGGGATACTCAGCAACATACAGGTATTCATTTCTGACATAATCGGAGAAACTCTCGATAAATGCCCTGTCTGCGCTTCGGAAGTTGAACCGACAGGACTTTTGCCTGTGTGAGAGCCTGCAGAAGGATTCGTAACGATGAATCATCCTCCGGAGGACCTCATAATGACGCCTGCGGCCGTCGCCGATGTCGCGGCTGAGGAGAAAACTGTCAAAATAACTGTCGAAATCGCGCGGCGACTTTCTTTTCGCCCTGATCCATTGGGGGAAACGCAGGGCTCTGCTGTTTATCTTGAATAACATCTGTGAGGGGTTTTCGGGCAAAGTTACGACCGAATCCCTGTGGAATCCGGTGCAGATTCGATGTCCGACACCGATGCTGCGACCGACCCGATGTCCGCCATCAATCCCAATGACATCGAAAGCGTGACCGTCCTCAAGGATGCTGCCGCAACCGCCATCTACGGTTCACGTGCAAGCAATGGTGTCATCGTCGTCACCACCAAGAGCGGCAACCGCAGCAACGGCAATGTCACCCTCTCGGTAAAGCACGGTGTAAGCACAGTCTCGAACAACAATATGATTCTGGCCGATGCCGCCTCGACGATGAATCTGTTCGCAAACGGTTATGCCGCCCGCACCGGAAGAGACTTCGACACCTGTTATGCGTATTTGAAGGATACTGCTTTCGGATGGGACGGAGAATCGAGCTACAACTGGCTTGACCACGTAACCAGAAAGGGTATCTATCAGGATTACAACCTCAGCGCAAGCGGCCGCGTCGGTTCGACCAACTACTACGTTTCGGGCGGATACTTCCGCAACGAAGGTGTGGTGATGGCTTCAGACTTCGAGCGTTTCTCGGGAAGAGTCAACCTGAACAGCAAGTTCAAGATGTTCACGTTCGGACTCAACGCATCCTTCGCTTCTTCAACAAAGAACGGGTTCAGCCAGTCAACAGCAGGATCAATGAGCAGCGTCGTCGTTGGAGCTCTGTCGCAGATGACTCCCTTCGACCCCTTCTATGACGAAAACGGCGAGTACAATTCCACCCAGTTCAACCCCGAGGCAGTTTGGGACAGCGAGCTCGGAGACCTCAGCATCCAGAAAAACACCACCCTCAACATTGCTCCAAGCCTGCAGGTTGATTTCGCACACGGAATCTATGCAAAGAGCACCCTTGGCGTAAACCTCATGAATCTTGACCAGTACGATTACTGGAGCGCTATTTACAACCCTCAGGGAGCTGACTACAATGGACTCGGAATGAATTACAAGTCCGCAACAAGCACCATAACCTGGAACAACATCCTCGGCTGGAAGTACAACTTTGCCGGAAAGCACGATGTCAGCGTCCTTCTCGGTCAGGAAATCGTAATGAAAGATTATTCTTACGACTATATGGAAGGTGACGACTTCCCCTTCGCAAATGCAGGAATGCGCGACCTTTCGACCGTCGGTCACTGGGGAGACGGCGAGCACTACCAGAGCGAAGCCAACCTCTCTTCCTTCTTTGTGGATGCCCACTATGCTTATGATTACAAGTACTTCCTCTCGGCTTCCTTCCGTCGTGACGGTTCATCGGTATTCGGAGCAGACAGGCGCTGGGGTAACTTCTGGTCGGTTGGAGGAAAGTGGAACTTCACCAAGGAAGAGTTCCTTGCCAACGATATTCTGACGAACGGTAACCTGAAGATTTCCTACGGTACTGTAGGTAACCAGGACATAGGCTGGTACGCCGCACGCGGATTCTATGTTTCCGGAGCAAACTATGCCGGAGCTCCCGGTATGGTCCCCGGTTCAATCAGCAACCCCGAACTTACCTGGGAGGTTTCCAAGAAGTTCGACATCGGTGCTGAGCTGACCTTCCTCAACCGTCTGAACCTCAACATTGATTTCTACAACGAACTGACTGACTCGGCCCTTTACGACGTTCCCCTGTCACTTACCACCGGTATGTCCTCAGCAACCAAGAACATAGGAAAGATACGCAACCGCGGTGTCGAAATTGCCCTTGACGGAGTCATCTACCAGAACAGAGATTTCGTCTGGAGCGCCTATGCCAACGCAACCTTCAACCGCAACAAGGTCATCAAACTCAACGGTGACCCCATCGAAGGAACCTACACTATGATAGAAGAAGGACATCCTTACCGTCAGTGGTATATGGTTGAATATGCCGGCGTTGACAGAGAGACAGGTAAGCCTCAGTTCTATCTGAATGCCGAAGGAGACGAACTTACCAATGACTGGACAGCCTGCGAAAAGAGATATTTAGGCAGTGCTGACCCCAAGGTATTCGGCGGCTTCGGAACCTCGGTCAGCTGGAAGGGTTTTGACGCATCCATCAGTTTCAATTACCGTTATGGCAGCAAGCTCTTTGATTACGGAGCAATGTTCACAGGATGGGGAATGAGTTTTATGACTCCCCTGCAGGATGTGGCGGACAATTCCTGGACTGCTGAAAATCCTGATGCAAAGTATCCTCAGTACATCTACGGTGACCCCTATCAGGCATCAAGCGGAGAACACTCACGTTTCCTTATGGACGGAAGCTATCTGCGTCTCAGCAACATCGTGGTCGGCTACACTCTCCCCGAGAAACTCACCAAGAAGGCCAGAATAGAAAAAGTTCGCGTATTCTTCTCCGGAGACAACATCTACACCTTTACTTCAAAGAACTTCACAGGATTCAGCCCTGACACCTACGAGAGCGGTATCATCTCGTGGCAGTATCCTGGAGCAACCAACTTCATCGGAGGAATCCAGATCACTTTCTAAACTCTGAAAACAATGAAGAAATTAATCACAATATTGGCCGGTGCAGCTGCCATGCTCGGCATTGTCAGTTGCGATGACTTCCTGAACACCAAATACTACAATGGTATTGACCTTGATGGCGGCCTAAATTCGGTATCGAACATCGAAGTTGCCGCAAACGGTGTTTATGCTTCGGTTTACGGAAGATACTTCTTCGGCAACTATGCAGTAAGCATAGGAGACATTCCCAGCGACCTGAGCTACTGGAATGGTGCAACCCAGCACTGGGACGCGCACTACAACTTTACCGTTACCCCTACAGACGCTTACCTGACATACATCTGGGCTTACGGTTACAAGATTATGAACAATGCAACCCGAGTCATCAATGCAGCCGGCGAGCTTTACGACTCCTGCTCTGAAGACGAAAAGGCTTCTCTTGACCTCTGCGCTGCCGAGAGCTATGCTCTCAGGGGATATGCAAGCCTCGTTCTGACCAACGTATTCTGCCATCAGGTGAAGGTAAACGGAACCGACTTCAGTTCAAAGCCCGGCATTGTCATTGTTGACAAGGAACCCATCCCGGTATTCACCAATGTAAAGCGTTCAACAATAGCCAAGAGCTATGAGGCTATCCTCGCCGACTTTGACGCAGCCCTCGCCAAGTTCACAGCTGCTGGAGGCGACAAGCAGGACGGCCGGTATATCGGTGTTGCCGCAACCTATGGTCTGAAGGCAAGGACCTACCTCTATCTTGAGGAATGGGACAAGGCCATCGATGCAGCCGACAAGGCTCTTGCCGCCGGTGGAGACCCCGCTCTTGCCGTTACTGCAGCCGACTATGCAGCAAACTATGCTGTCAGCGGTTCGAACACCGAGAGCTTCTTCTATCTGGCAATCGACAAAGACCACAACTGGAGCGCAAATTCGCTCGGAACCCTCTGGAGCACATACAATATGAGCCCCAGTCCCAAGTTGCAGTCGCTGTACGCCGCAACCGACATCCGTACTTCGATTATGGGGATGGATGCCACTTCGCTGCCCACCAAGCCCGTATATGCAGCAGGCAAGTTCCACTGCGCTTCCGGTAACTTTGCCGAGGCAACGACCCATCTTGTGAATGCACCCGAGATGCACTTGATCAAGGCCGAGGCCTATGCCCACAAGAGCGGCAAGATTGCAGATGCACAGAAGTCACTTCTGGTCGTGGCTAAGAGAAATACCGCCATCAGCTCTATAAGCGACCTTCCTTCGACTCAGGCCGACCTTCTTTCCTTCATTAAGGACGAGCGTGCCCGCGAACTGTTCCAGGAAGGACACCGTCTGTGGGACCTGCGCCGCTGGGGTGACAAGGTCAACGTAAGTGCCCATAATGCACCCAGCATTGACTGGATGGTCAAGAACTACCAGATTTCCGATATGGTCTATCCCATCCCTACAGACGAAATCAACTCAGGCTTCGGCGTTGAGCAGAACGAAGGATGGAAGAGCACCTTCCCTACCCTGTAGTCTTAAGGCTGTACATAAAAAAGAAGACCGGGAGTCGCTGAGACTTCCGGTCTTTTTGTTTCGGGCAATGTTATTTTACCACCACTGGCTTTCGCCGTTGAGTGCTCCAAGGAATGTGCAGATGGAGCTGACTGTCTGCTCTGAAGGTTTCTTGCCGAGTTCGAAGCGGAACATATCGCGGACTGCATCCTCGAGGGTCTCGCGGCTGCCGTCGTGATAATAAGGAGGAGTCATCGTTACGAGTCTCAGGTTGGGAACCTTGAAGAAGTGGAGGTCGGCGGGATTACCCGTGAATCCCGCAAGTCCGTCATCATCTGAATTATAGGCAATGTCGGGACGAGTCTCTGCACGGTCTTCGAAGTAGTCTTCGAAGATTCCCATATACTCGAATGACTGGCTGCCGAGGGTTTTGCCGACGTGGCAGGCAGCGCAGCAGTTATCCTTGAAATCTTCATATCCGGCAATTTCCGATGCAGTAAGGGCAGAACTTTCACCCTTGAAATAACGGTCGAGCCTGTCATTGGGAGTGATAAGGGTCATCTCATACTCCTGAATGGCATCGCAGACAGTTTCGGCAGTAAGACCTTCGTCGGGGTAGATGGCCTTGAAGCGGGCAACGAGCTGCTTGTCCTGACGCAGACGGGCAACTATCTGGTCCCAGGTCTGGTCGCCCATCTCCACGGGATTGACCGGAGGACCAGCAGCCTGCTCGGCAAGAGTATGGGCACGGCCGTTCCAGAACTGGTCGGCGTTGAAGAGGGCATTGAACACAGTAGGAGCGTTGACTCCGCCGTGCAGACCGTTGATTCCTTCGCTGGTACGGTCATCGGCTTCGTCGGCTCCACCCTGGGAAAGGATATGGCAGCTGGCGCAGGAGATGGTGTTGTCGAGGGAGATTCTGGTGTCATTGTACATCATCTCGCCAAGGGCAACTTTTGCAGGATCGGTGGGTACCGACTCTGGCATCACCTGAACAGGCTCGGCGGCGAACTGGGGCGCGTTCAGACCGGTAGAATACAAATTTGCGCGATGCTGGAGTATCCAGCCCGAGAGAAGGCTTTTCTCTTTTCTGTTAAAGCCTGTGCCCCAGTGTATCATACGATACTCATGGATGGGCATACTCCCCTTGCGGACAGCGTATTCCAGCTTTGAAAGAAGGACCTCGGAGGGCTGCTCAAGGTCAGCCTTGCTCAGATCGACAAAGCGTGTACCACGGCCCATATGCTTGTCGAGCATTGGGCCAATCACGGGCAGATTGCCGTAGAACGGCTTTTGGGCGGAGGCGTCGTGACACTGAAAACAATCGTTTTGAGACAGGATTGCCTCAACTTGCACTGAGGGCTCGGCATCGGGAATCGACTTGCGGAAAGCAAAACGATAGACTGCGATGACGGCCGCTGCTGCCAGGCATATGCCGGCAAGTGAAAAGATGAGCTTTTTCATTGGTTGTATGTATGTAAACTATTAATAGACGAGGGAAGGTAACTGACTCCATACCAAGTAATCTGGAGTGCCGCAAATGTAAGGATGAGAATGATGGCCGACTTCAGGCTGCGTCTTTGCGGTAGATGCAGAAGGAGGAGAGAGAGCAGCCAGGTAACGGCAGCCCAGTTCTCCTTGGGGTCCCAGGCCCAGAGGTTTCCCCAGGCTTGACCGGCCCAGACAGAGCCGCAGAGCATCCCCAGAATAAGTAGGGCTGAACTGCTGCGGACCAGTCTGCGGGAAAGATCGGCCCGCTTGTCGGCGGGGGTTTGGGGAGCTTCGGCGGTCGCAACGGGATTTCCTGAAGTTCCGGGGGGCGCGGCTATCTCGGGGGATTCGGGCGCAGGCTGCTTTGCGAATCTCCTTCGGGGGCTATCCGGCAGGAGTCGGATTACCAGGGCGATTGCCATCAGCGAATAGGCCACCATATAGATGAACAGATGAGGCACGAACCACCAGGAGCGCAGGGCTGGCGGCAGGGTCCCGAACTCTATCCTGCTGATGCTGAAAAAGGCAAAGAGCAGAGTCAAAACGAGAACCGCGGGAATGAGCTGACGAGATTTCCACTGCCCGAGAAGCAGGACCACGGCTCCGGCTGCAAGAAGGGCTATCCCAAGGTACATAAGGGGTCTCCAGGGATCGCGTACCACTTGAAGGACAGTGAATTTTGCATACTCACGGTCGTAACTGTCCTGATAGATGTGATAGCCGGAGTGACACAGGGGATGATTGACACTGACTTCTGCCGGGCGGCCGTCGATGAGAATGCGGCTCTTATACTGGCGGGGGCTGTCAGTCCCGGGGTAGAGCTCGGTGACAAACTGCTCGAGACTTATTGCAAAAGGGAGGGGGACAAGCAGCCCGTCATCGCTCCGCGCAACAGAAACGCTCTGATTTTCAGAGACTTTCATACGAGCGCGGGTGATATCTGGGGCGCCGAAAAGAGCAGCGAAGATTATGACTGCTATACCGGCGTGACTGAGATTGTATGCTAGGCTCCTTCGGGAGGCGGGGGTTCTGCCGGGGCTGGGATTCGGACGGGATTCAGGGTTGGATTCAGGGATGGGTTTCGGGCTGGGTTTCGGGCTAGGTTTCGGGCTGGGTTTCGGGCTGGATTCAAGGCTGGATTCAAGGCTGGATTTCGGGTCTTCGGTGGGCAGGACGCTCCATAAAATGGTGAGGATTAAAGAAAGGAGCAAGACCAGGGCGAAGATCAAGGCCGGGAGGCTTTTGTGCAGGGGTATGGACCAGGTGCCTTCAACGGCAAGTCCTATAGCCCCCAGGGATAGCAGTATCCTTGAGCAAAGAGGCGAGCGTAGAGCCCTTACGACTCGGCTGCCACCGGCATAGCGATGCAGGGCAAAGGATACAAGAATGAAAGCCGCTGCAAGAAGAGCCGAAACAGGAAATGCCAGGTCAGAACTGCTTATTGTCATAAATACCGGTGAACAGAGTGGCTAAGTTAGTCAATATTTAGTAAATTTGTAAGATAATTTATTGACACAAAATTCTATAGATATGAGAAAAAAGTTACTTCTTATTGTACTTTCGGCACTGGTAGCCGGAATGACATCATCCTGCTCCCATTACGAGAGCTGTCCGGGGGATCCTATGCACACCCAAATCTGCACCCTGGACAACGGGCTTAAGATTTATATGACGGTCAACAAGACCGAGCCCAGGCTCCAGACAATGATTGCCGTGAAGGTAGGAGGAAAGAACGACCCTTCAGACAACACAGGACTCGCCCACTACTTCGAGCATATTATGTTCAAGGGCACCGAGAAACTCGGAACCAGCGACTTCGCAAGCGAGAAAGTTCTTCTGGACGAAATCGAGAGACTGTTCGAAATCTACAAACTCACTACGGACGAAGCCGAGAGGGCCTCAATATACCACAAGATAGACTCCCTGAGTTATGCCGCATCGCTGATTTCGATACCCAACGAGTATGACAAGGCAATGGCCGTAATCGGGGCCAAGGGCACCAACGCGTTCACATCCAACGATGTAACCTGCTATGTCGAGGACATTCCCTCGAACCGCATCGACGACTGGGCCCGCATTCAAGCCGACAGGTTCCGCAATGTGGTCATAAGGGGCTTCCACACCGAGCTCGAGACCATCTACGAGGAATACAATATGTACCTCAACGACGACAACGGCAATGCCATGGCAGCCGCCGACTCGGTGCTCTTCCCCCACCATCCCTACGGTCTTCAGGCTGTAATCGGAACCAGCGAGCACCTCAAGAATCCTTCCATTTCGGCTATCAAGCGCCAGAAAGCCACATACTATGTTCCCAACAACATTGCAATCTGCGTATCGGGAGACTTCGAACCCAAGGAACTTGTTGCAAGCGTAAAGAAGTACTTCGGCGACTGGGAGCCCAACAAGAATCTCCCCAAGATGGAGATTCAGCCCGAGGAGCCCATCACCACCCCTGTCGAGAAGACGGTCTATGGCACCGAGGCAGAGTTCGTGACCGTATCTTGGAGGACTCCCGGAGCCTGCGACATCGAGAGCAATATGGTTGCCGAAGTGGCATCCTCGATACTCTACAACGGTATGGCCGGCCTGATGGACATAGGCATCAACCAGCAGCAGAAGACCCTGAGCAGCGGAGCTTTCTACTACGGACGCACCGACTGGGGTGAGATTATCTGTATGGGATACCCCAAACAGGGTCAGAGCCTCGAAGAGGTTCGCGACCTGCTCCTCGGCTCGGTCAGGGACCTTCGCGAAGGCAACTTTGACGAGGGCCTGGTAGCTGCAACAGTTGCGAATGCAAAACTCAGCAGGATGAAGGCCCTCGAAAACAACCGTGCCCGCGCAATGATGTATGTGGATTCGTTCATCGCAGGACACGACTGGGCAGACGATGTAAAGTCTTTTGCCAGGCTTGAGAAGATTACCAAGCAGGATATCGTGGACTGGGCCAGAGAGAATCTCGGCGAGAACAGTTATGTGACAGTATTCAAGAAACTCGGGCAGAACCCCAAGAACGACAAGGTCTCCGCCCCGAAGATTACTCCTATTGCCACCAACCGTGATGCCCGCAGCGAGTTCCTCGCCGAACTTCAGGAGAACCAGGTCAAGCCTATCGAACCTGTATTCTACAACTACAAGCGCGACCTGGGCAACTTCGACGCAAAGAGCGGAGTGGAGGTAATCTACCGCAAGAATGAAGTCAACGACATAGCCACAATGGCATTCCGCTTCGATACCGGAAAGCTCAATGACCCCGCTCTCGGGCTTGCCTTCGACTACATCAGCTATCTCGGAACCCCTTCGAGGACTGCCGCACAGATTGCTTCTGAGATGTATGCCCTCGCCTGCGAGTACAGTCTGCGTGCAATGGATTCAAACTGCACGTATTCAGTAAGCGGACTCAGCGAGAATGTCGGAAAGGCACTTGAGATAGTCGAAGACCTGATTGCCAACGCCATTCCCGACGAAAACGTGCTCAATCTTCTCAAGGCCAACGAGTTGAAGGGCCGCGCAGATTCGAAGTTCAACCAGAGGGCTGCCGGAAGCGCCCTGCGTAACTACCAGATGTACGGACCTGAATATGTCAAGGCCAGCACCCTGACCAACGACCAGGTGCTCGCACTCACTTCTGAAGAGTTGCTCGGCAAGATTCGTGGCCTGCTCGGCAAGGAGCACACTGTACTCTATTACGGTCCGGCCTCTGAGAAAGAGTTGAGTTCGCTTGTCTGCAGCAGCCACAAGTGTGCTGAAACGCTCGAGCCCGTTACCAAGGCACACCCCCAGCCTCTGCGCACAGACAGTCCATCGGTCGTGATAGCTCCCTATGACTCGCGTCAGTTCAACTATACCCAGTTCTCGAACCGCGGAGAGACCTACTCCCCTGCCGACGAAGCGGCTCTCACTCTTTTCAACGAATACTTCGGAGGAGGAATGAACTCGGTCGTATTCCAGGAGATGCGCGAAGCCAGGGCTCTTGCCTACAGCGCCTATGCCAGACTCTCAAGGCCCTCGTACAGCGACAGTTACTACACCTTCTACGCAGTAATCGGTTCGCAGAACGACAAGCTGCGCCAGGCTGTGGAAGCTTTTGACGACATTATCGAGAATATGCCTCGCAGCGAAAAGGCTTTTGAGATTGCAAAGACTGCTCTTGACGCACAACTCAGAACCAAGCGTTACAACGGAGCTACTCTGATTAACAAGTATATTGCAGACAGGGAATTTGGTCTGACGGAGCCTTCGGACAAGGCCGTATTCGAGGCTGTCTCGAAGATGACTCTGGATGACCTGGTGCAGTTCCAGCAGAAGTGGATCAAGGGTCGCAACTACAGCTACTCAATCCTTGGCGACCCT
>JAQXJU010000096.1 GCA_029009115.1 Bacteroidales bacterium
GTCCATCTGATCCATTAATGGTTAGTGTCGTACTATCCTTGCAGGGGTCTTTTTCACCTGGGCATAGGCGATGAGGGCGATGCCGGCTATGATGAAGGGGATGGAGAGCAGCTGACCCATATTCAGGACCATATTCTCCTCGAAGCCCACCTGGGGTTCCTTGATAAACTCGATGAGGAAGCGCATTCCGAAACACCCTATAAGGAAGATTCCGAAGAAAGCCCCTCTGTACATTTTGTCAAGCCTCTTGCGATAGGTCCACAGCAGCCCCAGACCGAGAATCAGATACGACAGGGACTCGTAAATCTGAGTCGGATGCTTGGGCTGGGTCTCACCCCTGAGATCGAAGATCACCCCCCAGGGCAGAGAGGTCACATCGCCATAGATTTCGGAGTTGAAGAGATTCCCCAGCCTTATGAAGGCTCCGGCAAATGCCACGGTAATCACGAGCCTGTCCATAATCCAGAGAAAGTCGAAATGGTTCTTCTTGCCGTACCGGGCCGAGAACCACCACATTCCGAGCAGCAGTGCAATTGCTCCCCCGTGGCTCGCCAGCCCTCCTTTCCAGGGCATAAATATCTCCCAGAACCCCTTCCAGGACCCAAGATAGTAGTCTGGCTGATAAAAGAGGCAGTGCCCGAGCCTTGCTCCCACCACCGTAGCAATCAGAAGGGTGTACAGAAGGGGGTCAAGCAGTTTTTCGGGAACAGCTTCCCTGCGGAAGAAATACCTGAAGATGTACCATCCGAGAATGAATCCCGAAACGAAGAGCAGCGAATACCATCGTATGGAGAGCGGTCCAATGTGGAACAGCTCCGGATTGACGTGCCAGTGAATGAATAAATAGTCAAACATATTCTGCAAAGATAACATTTGATTTTAGAATTGGCATTGTATTTGTTCGATGCGTACCCCGACATAATAATAAAAGAACGGATGTTATTTTCATTAATGCTATCGGCGGCCATCCTTGCCGCCCCTCTGGACAGCGCATCCAAAGACACTCCAACCGTCCTTACTTTGGACCAGGCGCTCCAGATTGCCCTCAGCGAGAACAGTTCCGTAAAGCTTGCGGACAAGGAAATCGAAAGGGTTGGTTATGCACGAAAGGGCACTTATGCCTCTCTGTATCCTCAAGTTGACGGGTCCGGAGCTTTCCAGCGAACCATCAAAAAACAGGTTATGTATATGGACGGAGATGGTCTGGACTTTTCCTCTATGATAGGAGAATCGCTGCAGGCTTATCTTGCTCCTCTCTATGCCCAGCATCCGGGACTTACACCCCCGGCGGCCACTCCCGGGGGCGGAAGCGATGACTCTTCTTCCAATGACGGGGGCATTGCTGTAGGTCGTTGGAACACCTGGTCGCTGGGAGTTTCTGCCAATATGCCACTTGTCAACGCCCAGCTTTGGCAGAGTCTGAAAATTTCTGACCAAGACGTCGAACTCGCAGTCGAGAAAGCCCGTTCGTCGCGTCTTGAGACCGTAACTCAGGTCAAGCAGGCGTGGTTTGCGGTGCTTCTGGCAAAGCAGGCCTTCGAGGTTTACCGCAGCGTTTATGAGAATGCCCTCGAGAACCTGACTCAGATTGAAAAGAAGTACAAGAGCCAGCGTGCTTCTGAACTCGACCTTACCCGCGCCAGAACCACCCTTGCCAATGCCATCCCCAATGTCTATGACGCCGAGAATGCGATAATGATATCTCTTTGGCAGCTCAAGGCTGTGATGGGAATCAGTCTCGACGAGAATATCGACGTCGCCGGTTCCCTTATGGACTATGCCGACCATATGCTCTATGACTTCAGCGAGAGTGCCTCGCTCGACCTCAGCGGCAACTCCACTATGCGTCAGCTTGCCCTCCAGGCCGAGCAGCTCGCCGCCAGCGTCAAGGCCCAGCAGTACGCATCCCTGCCCAGCCTTGCTCTCGGCTTCTCATACAGTATGAATGCTATGGCCAACGACTTCAAGTTCAATCAGTACCAGTGGTCTCCCTATTCTTATGTGGGGCTCAGCCTGAACATTCCCATCTTTGCCGGAGGAAAGAGGTCCAACGCCGTAAAGCAGGCCCAGGTGCAGGCTACCCAGCTCGACATTCAGAGAGTCAATACCGAGCGCCAGCTTAAGATTTCTATTCGCCAGAACCTGAACACTATGGAGACGGCTATGAAGACCTACTCCTCGGCCCAGAGCGCCGTGGAATCGGCCGAGAAGGCCTATGCAATAGCCTCGAAGTCGTATGATGTCGGCCGGAGCACCCTCACTGACCTCAACGATGCCCAGCTTGCTCTCACCCAGGCAAGGCTCGGAGTGTGCCAGGCTGTGTATAACTTTGTGGTGGCGAAGGCCTCTCTCGAGGGTACCCTCGGAGCAGATTTCATCGACCAGAACGGCAATGTTCAACTCAACAAGACATATTGAAGACTATGAAAAACATACTTTATATCTATCCCGCCGCAGCGATTCTGCTTGCATTCGCAGCCTCCTCCTGCGGCAACAACGGCACTCCGAAGGGGTCCTCTCAGACCCAGATGACTCCTGCAGCTCCCGTCGCCCAGAGCGTACAGGTTCAGGCCGCCGCACGTGAGAAGGTTCCCTATTCGATGGTCTATTCCAGCACTGTCCAGGCCAATATCGTCAACAACATCGCTCCCCAGACGTCTGCCAGGATAAAGAAGGTGAATGTCGAGATAGGCGACTTTGTCAACGCCGGTCAGATTCTTGCCGAGATGGACAGGTCGAATCTCCTGCAGGCCGAACTCAAGCTCAAGAATGCCAAGGATGAACTCGAGAGGGTCAGGACCCTGCTCGGAGAGGGTGGCATAAGCCAGTCTGACTTCGACCAGATAGAGATGAACTACCGTGTGTCCAAGAGCGCTTATGACAACCTTCTTGACAACACCGTCTTGCGTTCGCCCGTCACCGGAGTCGTAACCGCACGCAATTACGACAAGGGAGATATGTACTCTATGAGCGCCCCTCTGTTCACCATCCAGCAGATAGTTCCCGTGAAACTCCTCGTGTCAATCTCAGAGAGCGACTATACCCGCGTCAAGAAGGGCGACAAGGTTCAGATTACAGCCGATGCCCTGCCCGGAAAGACCTTCGAAGGAAGCATAGTCCGCATCCACCCCACTATGGACCCCGCCACCCACACCTTCAACGTTGAGGTGCGTGTGCGCAACGAAAAGAAGGAACTCCGTCCCGGAATGTTCGTAAGGGCCACCATCGACCTTGGCAGCGCCAATTCAATCGTTCTCCCCGATATGGCAGTCGTAAAGATGCAGGGGGCCGGCACCCGTTCGGTCTATGTGATGCAGCCCGACAGCACAGTTGTCGCAAGGGTCGTAACCCTGGGGCGTCACTTCGACTCCAAGTATGAAATTCTCGAAGGCCTCTCCGAAGGTGAAATTGTCGTGACCAAGGGTGCTTCCACCCTCAAGACAGGCGAAAAAGTAACTGTAAAATGAGTATCTACAGATCGGCAGTCAACCATCCGGTAACCACGACCCTCATCTTTGTGGCGTTCGTGGTTCTGGGCTTATTCTCGCTGTCCAGAACCAGCATAGCCCAGTTCCCGGAGTTCGATGCCAACTTCATAATGGTGATGTCCTCGTACCAGGGCGCAAATGCCCAGGATGTCGAGAACAACCTTACCAAGGTTCTGGAAAATTCCCTCAACGGTGTCGAAAACCTCAAGAAGCTGACATCCTCCTCGAAGGAGAACATCTCCCTGCTTGCCCTTGAATTCGAAGTCGGTACCGACATCGAGACGGCGGTAAACAATGTCCGGGACAAGCTCGATATGGTCAATACGACCCTTCCCGACGGGGCCTCAAAGCCGTCCATCTTCAAGTTCAGCGCCGACGATATGCCCATTATGTTCCTGTCGGCGACGGCCGATGAGAGCCTGCCCGGCCTGGACAAGATTCTGGAAGACAAGGTTACCACCGCTCTGGCCCGTGTCAAGGGTGTCGGAGCAGTGTCGGTCTCTGGCGCTCCCACCCGTGAGATACAGGTCTATTGCGACCCCAACAAGCTTCAGGCTTACGGACTTAGCATCAGTTCCATTTCCCAGATTATCGCATCCGAAAACAGGAATGTCCCCTCGGGCAACATAGACATAGGCTCCGAGACCTTCTCCCTGCGTATGCAGCAGGAATTCGAGGACCCTTCAGAACTGCTCGACATAGTTGTTGGCACATCCAACGGTATGACAGTGTATCTGAGGGACATAGCCACCGTCCGCGACGGCGAGCAGGAGCGTGAGCAGGAGTCGTACACCAACGACATCCGTGCCGCACGTATCGCCATCCAGAAGCAGTCTGGGGCAAACACCGTAAACGTAGTGCGCGACTGCAAGCGCCAGCTCGAAAAGATTAAGGACACCCTTCCTCCCGATGTCGAGATTACCGTTATCAACGACGGTTCGCGCGAGATTATCAACACCATCCGTACCCTTGTCGAGACTATCATAATCACCTTCCTCGTGGTTATGCTGGTGGTCTTCCTCTTCCTCGGAAACTTCACCTCCACCGCCATCATCGTCATCTCCATTCCTATAGCCCTTCTGGCCTCGCTGATGTACCTTTTTGCCACGGGCCAGACACTGAACATCGTATCGATGTCGGCTCTTGCCATAGCAATAGGTATGGTCGTGGACGATGCCATAGTGGTGCTCGAGAATGTCAGCACGCACCTTGCGAGGGGAGAGAAGCCCAAGGAGGCAGCTGTACACGCCACCGGCGAGGTGGGTATCTCGGTCATAGCCTCTACCCTGACTATGCTCTGCGTGTTCCTGCCCCTTACGATGCTCGGAGGAATGGCCGGAGTGATGTTCAAGCAGCTCGGCTGGATAGTGGCCATCATTATGATTGTATCCACCACGGCAGCTCTGTCTCTGGTGCCTATGCTGTGCTCGCGCTGGCTCAAGACCGGTGTCACCCACAGCCGCATCTACCATATGTTCTTTGAGCCTTTCAACCGTTTCATCGAGTGGATAAGCCGCGGATATGCCCACGTAATACGCTGGAGCACAGGCCACAGAACCATAGTGGTGCTGACCTTCGTGGCAGTCTTCGTGCTCAGCATCGTGTTCCTTGCTCCGGGCCTCAAGACCGAGTTCTTCCCCCACAGCGATGCCGACCGTATCCAAGTGAGCGTTGAACTTCCCATAGGAACAGCCCAGGATGTGACTCGCGATTTCAATCGGAAACTCAGTGCCGACATCCGCGCCGCCGTCCCCGAAATCCAGGTGCTCAATGCCACCTTCGGACAGGCTGACTCCGACAACTTCTTCGCGAATATGAACAACAACGGCACCCACATCCTCGAGATGAATATCAGGATAGGGACCTCCAGCACACGAGAGCGGACTTCGGCCGAGATTGCCGACGTCATACGCGCCTGCATAGCCCGTTATCCCGAGGTTCACCGTGCTACCGTCACCGAGGGTGGCGGAGGTATGGGCGGTGCATCCAGCGTATCTCTTGAAATTTACGGCTATGACTTTGAGGAGACCGATGCAGTTGCACGCGAATTCCGCAGCCGTATGGCCGAGTGCCCCGAGTTTACCCAGGTAACCCTCAGCCGCGACGAGTACACCCCCGAGTACCAGATGCGCTTCGACCGTACCAAACTCGCCTTGAACGGGCTCAACTCCGCTACTGCCGGAGCCGCATTCAGCGCCGCTATGAACGGTTCGGTTGCATCGCTGTACCGCGAGGACGGAGAAGAGTACAGCATCCGTGTCCGCTATGCCCCTGAGTTCAGAACTTCGGTCGAGGATATCGAAAACATCATCGTTACCACTCCTACCGGAAAGCCTGTACGTCTGAAAGAACTCGGCGAGGTTATCGAGACCAGGGTTCCTCCCACCATTGAGCGTAAGGACCGTCAGCGCTACATCAAAGTCAACGGAATCGTTGCTCGCGGGAAGGCCCTTTCAGAGGCTGTTGCAGCCACTCAGGCAATCATCGACACCACTCCCGTTCCTTCGAATATCGCCACTGTCATAGCCGGTGACTTCGAAAACCAGCAGGATATGTTCTCTGATATGCTGGTGCTTATAGTGCTCATTATCTTGCTGGTATATATGGTTATGGCGTCGCAGTTCGAGTCCTTTATGTCTCCTTTCGTGATTATGTTCAGCGTTCCCTTCGCCGCCGTGGGTGTCCTTCTGGGACTCTCTGTCACGGGCACCGCTCTGGGAATGATGGGTATGGTCGGTGTCATCATCCTTCTTGGCATAGTCGTGAAGAATGGTATTGTTCTGATTGACTACACAATACTTCTCCGCGAGAGGGGAATGAACGTGCGTGATGCATCAGTGACTGCGGCGAGGAGCCGTCTGAGGCCTATCCTGATGACTACCCTGACCACCGTGCTCGGTATGCTGCCTATGGCACTCGGCACAGGTGAGGGAGCCGAAATGTGGCGTTCGCTCGGAATGGTGGTCTGCTGGGGTCTTACGGTATCGACCCTTGTCACCCTCATCCTCATCCCTACTCTCTACTGCTCATTCAGTACCAGACAGGCCAGAAGGGCCCAAAAGAAACTTGCAAGGCAATGAAAGCGATTTTTATAGCATACAACCAGGCATATAACGACGAAATCGTAGATGTGCTTGTGAAACACCGCCAGAGGGGATATACCCGCTGGACAGACATTCAGGGCAAGGGCAACTTCAACGGAACCCCTCATATGGGCAGTCACGCCTGGCCCGAGCAGAACCACGCCATTTTGGTGATGGTGAAGGACGAGAAGGTCGAGGCTATACTCGCCGATCTCAAGCAGATAGACGAGTCTGCTCCCGATCTGGGGCTCAGGGCCTTTGTTTGGAATGTTGAAAATTATTACTAATTTTGCCGATATGGAAAAGATTGTAACAGAAAGCAATATCGCCGAGATTCTGGCTTCAGACAAGCCTGTTCTCATTGACTTTTGGGCTACCTGGTGTGGACCCTGCAGGGCTCTTGCCCCCATTGTAGAAGAAATAGCTGAGGAATTTGACGGAAAAGCCGTCGTTGCAAAATGCAACGTTGACGACTGCTCTGGCATCTGTATGTCATATGGCATACGTAATATCCCGACTCTTATCTACTTTAAAGACGGCAAGGTCGTCGAAAGGACTGTCGGTGTCGTCCCTAAGGCCGACATCGCTGCAAAGCTCACTAATCTTATTTAGATAATGAAAAAACTTCTTACCGTACTTGCGGCTCTGGTAATTGCCGTAAGTGCACACGCCCAGTTTGGTATCATTGCAGGCGTCACTTCTCCCAGCCAGGAGCTGCAGGAGGCTTATGACAACTACTCCCTCATTGACCAGTACCACGCAGGTATCACCGTCAAGATTCCCCTCTTCCTCGGATTCGCCGTTCAGCCTTCGCTCATCTACGACGTTCAGGGCAGGACCATTGAGGATTTCACCTCCGGAACAGAAATCGCACCCGAGAAGTCTTTCTCAAAGGTTGGTTCAATCCAGCTTCCTGTCCAGATTCAGTGGGGCCTCGGAATCGGAGGAATCGGCCGCGTTTATGCTTTCGCCGAGCCCTATGTAGGATATATGGTTGATGAGACCACCTTCAATTTCGACGGACAGAAACTCGAGGATAAGGACTGGGAGTTCACAAACCGCCTTACCTACGGAGCCGGTGTCGGCGTGGGTGTCGAGGTTCTCAAGCACATTCAGGTGAGCGCCCGTTACATCTGGAATATGGGTAACCTTCTCAATGCCGACGGCAAGGCCAACATCAACGGCGACGAAATGGTCGAGACCGTCAAGAAAGGCCTGAACGAGAAGACCAACAACGGAATCAAGGTTTCCCTTGCATTCCTCTTCTAGGACAGGTGAAATAAGACTGATTGCAGACAAGCTGCACGTTGATTCCACGTGCGGCTTGTTTGTGTGGATATGAACAGGCAATGAATAGGGCAGAGCTGATAAAATTCCTCGGAAACGACTGGAACAAGGTGCAGAAGTGTATCTCCGATGCGCTGGATACAGACATTGAGATGCTACGCGCTCTCAATGAGGAGCTTCTGTCTCACAGCGGAAAGCAGCTACGTCCTATGCTCTGCCTGCTTATGGCAAGGGCCTGCCGCCCCGAAAATATCGACGGGCTCCCCCGTGAGAGCATATTCTATGCCGCGGCTGCCGAACTCCTGCACAACGCAACCCTTATCCACGACGACGTCGCCGACAGCAGCGACTGCCGCCGCGGGCATCCTACCGTACTCTCGTTGATAGGCCCCTCGGCGGCTGTGCTTCTTGGGGATTTCTGGCTGGCACGCGCTGTTGAGACTTTCAACAAATGCAATTACGACGAACGCATCCACTCCCTGTTTACCAAGACTCTGGGCGACCTGTCTCAGGGAGAGATGCTCCAGCTCGAAAAAGCAGACAAGGCCGATACGTCCATCGATGATTATTTGAGAATAATCTACTGCAAGACTGGCTCCCTGTTCGAGACTGCCTGTGTCTCGGGGGCTGTTTCGGCTTCAGCCAGCCCTCGCTTCATCGAAGCGGCACGCAATTTCTCCAAATACCTCGGCCTTGCCTTCCAAATCAAGGACGACATACTCGATTACGTTGGTAATGAGGAGATTGGCAAGCCTCTTGGCAGTGATCTCCGTGAACACAAGATAACCCTTCCCCTCCTCGGAGCACTGGTGAACAATCCTTCACAGGAGATTCGGGTGCGTTCGCTCCTCAGGGAAGGAAGCGACCCCGCCACTCTTGAGTCGATACGCAGTTTCGTGCTCGAAAACGGGGGAGTAGCCTATGCCCAGGGGGTTCTCGACGAATACGTCCGCAAGGCCGAAGACTCGCTTTCGGTCTTTCCCCCTTCTGAGGCGCGCGAGTATCTCTTACAGTTGGCGCAGTATAACTCAACAAGAACTCTATGAGATTCTCTCAGATACAAGGACTCGCCCCCGAGACCGCCAGGGCTCTGACAGGGATGGTTGACAGTGGTCACATCCCCCACGCTCTTATGTTCCACGAGGACGACGGGGGAGGTGGAGTGGCCATTGCACTGGCCTTTGTCCAGTATCTGATGTGCCAGTCGCGCAACGACCGCGATTCCTGCGGCGAATGTCCCGAATGCAACAGGGTCTCGAAGCTCATCCACCCCGACCTGCACTTCCTCTATCCCGTGACCGGAGGCACCCTCGTTGAGGACTATCTGCCGCGTTGGAGAGAGCTTGTGAGCGCAGATCCGGCCTTCAGCGCCGCCCGTTTCCGTGAGGCTCTCGGAATGGAGGGGAAGAGTCCTATCATTGCAGTACCCCAGGTGAAGGCCCTGCTCGAAAAACTCAATTTCAGTGCCTTGCAGGGCGGATACCGCTGCATTGTCATCTATCTTCCGGAGCTGATGAACGCCGACGCTGGCAACCGCCTTCTGAAACTTATCGAGGAACCGCCTGCAATGACTCAGTTCATCCTCGTTACCCAGGCTCCCGAGAGGGTACTTGTTACCATACGTTCGCGCTGCCAGTGCCTGAGAATACTTCCCGTGCACTTCGCTGTAGCACAGGGAAGTGCTCCAACGGAGTCACAGTTGCAGAACCGCGAGATGGCCGACCGTATGATGGAAGCCCTCAGGGACAGGAATCTTGGGGCTCTGCTCGAACTCTCTGAGGAGCTTGCAGCTCTCGGGTCGCGCGAAAGACAGAAAGGTTTTTGTATATTTGCATCCGAGGTTTTCCGCAGGCTCTTCCTTATCAGTCAGGGTATGGAGCAGCTGGCGGCAGTACCTCAGAACGAAAAGGATAAATACTCAGCCTGGGCATCGGAATGCCGCGCCAGCTTCCCCCGAAAAGGGCTCGAAGCAGTGAGCAGGGCAGTGAGGCTCATCGACCGCAACGTAGCCTCCAAGATTCTGTTCACAGACCTTGCGGACAGGCTTTTCGTGTCCTTCTGATTCATATATGATACGATGAACAAGAACGAGAACATCACATACGACTGCAACAGAGGCTGTGTCATCTCGCCGGACCCTGAAACCGGAGGAAAGCGCTGCACCTACCGCGAGGGCTGCTGCAAACTCAACGAACACAACTACCTCAAAGATGCCGAGGACGGCTCCTACAAGGATATCTTCGTAGTGCGTTTCAAGAACACCCGCAAGGGCTTCTACCGCGACGATTCGGGCCAGAGCATCAAGATCGGGGATATGGTTGTGGTAGAGGCTGCAACCGGGCACGATCTGGGGATAGTTACCCTTGAGGGACCTCTTGTAGGCCGTCAGATGAAGTGTCGCGGAGTAGATCCCGAGTCTTCCGAGCTGCGCAAGATTTACCGCAAGGCTCGCCCCAACGACATCGAGAAGTGGCAGGAGGCCATATCCCGCGAGCAGGAGACTATGATTGCCGCCCGCCGCATTGCCGCCGAGATGGGTCTCGAAATGAAGATAGGCGATGTCGAATTCCAGGGCGACGGCACCAAGGCTATCTTTTATTACATCGCCGACGGGCGAGTGGATTTCCGCCAGCTCATCAAGGTCTTTGCCGAGGAGTTCCGAATCCGAATAGAGATGAAGCAGATTGGCGCCCGTCAGGAGGCCGGTCTGATAGGAGGCCTGGGGGTGTGCGGAAGGGAGCTGTGCTGCGCCAACCATATTTCCAATTTCCTGAGCATTTCTACCTCCGCCGCCCGCTGCCAGGACCTATCGCTCAACCCTCAGAAGCTTGCAGGTCAGTGCGGTAAGCTAAAGTGCTGCCTCAACTACGAGGTCGCCACATATATGGATGCCCAGTCCAGGCTCCCCAGGGTCAACGAGCCTCTTGAGTTTGAAGACGGACTGGCCTACCTTCGCAAGACCGACATACTCCGCGGTCTGATGTACTTCTCTTATGACCGTTCTTCCGACGCAGGGCTTATTCCCCTGACAGCCGAAGAGGTGCGTGAGGTCATCAGTATGAACCGCGCCGGCGAGAAGCCCGAGTCCCTCAGGACCGAGCCCGAACCTTCGGCTCCCGATTTCATATCGGCAGTTGGAGACGATTCGATATCCCGTTTCGATGCTCCCAGGAAGAAGCGCTCACACGGCCGTTCCCGCAAGGGGGGACGCGGCAAGGCACCTCAGAATCAGTAGTTCCTATGAGGAGAGCAGTCTCTGCGCTGGCCTTTCTGCTGCTGTGCCTGTCGTGCATCAGGCCTTCTTCAGAAGAATCCTTCATAAGGACTGAGGATGCCCCCGGGGGAGTGTTCTGCTTCGAGGCCTCGCTTGCCGACACCTCGCTTACCTACGATTTTGCCCTTTATACGAGGCTGGATGCCCCTCACAGGCAGCTTTCCCATTTAGAGGGGATACCTCTGAAGATAGACTGGATATCTCCTACGGGAGTTCTCTACTCCGAGCAGCAGATCCTACCTGTTGCCGGGAAGGGCCGCAGGCTTATGACTACCGACCTTGTGGTGCCCTATTGGACTGGTGTTTCACCCCGCGAGTTCGGCCTCTGGAAGATAAATGTAAGCCCCCTTGCCCGGGTTCCGGGATTCAGGGGGATAGGATTGATAGTGACACACAGCGATGGGACACGATAAACTCCGTAAGTTTGCCGAGAACGAGACTTTCTCCTGCATACTTCAGCCCGATACCCGGGCCCTTCTCGCGTGCGGCTACGAGAATCTTCTCGACCATCCCGTCAAGGGCCACTGGAGCGATTTCTTTGCCGCGCTCGGTTTCAAGGGCGATGCATCTTCGCCCCTTGTGCTTGAACTCGGCTGCGGCAAGGGCGAGTACACCGTTGCTCTTGGGGAGAAGTATCCCGATAAGCGTTTTATCGGGGTTGATATCAAGGGTGCAAGACTTTGGAAGGGAGCCAAATACGCCACCCTCAATTCGGTTTGCAACGTTGCCTTCCTGAGGTCGAGGATTGAGTTCATAACTGCCTTCTTTGCTCCGGCGGAGGTCTCCGAGATATGGTTGACCTTCTCCGACCCCCAGCTTTCGAAGGAGAACTCGCGACTGACTTCGCCCCTCTTCCTCGAAAGATACCGCACTTTCCTCGCCCCTTCGGGAATTGTGCATCTCAAGACCGACTCCCGTTTTCTTTATGAATACACCAAGGCCGTGTGCGAGGCCAACTCGCTTAGAATCGTTACTTCGTCACTCGACCTTTACTCAGGGGAGTACAGCGGCATTAAGCCTGCGCCCGAGGTGTGTGAGGTACAGACCTTCTACGAAGACATTTTCCGCTCACAGGGCTATAAGATCAACTATCTGGCCTTCTGCCTCGACCACGAGGGCCCTCTGGTACGGCCTTCGCACTTCGATGCCCAGTACTGGCGCTCTGTCGAGGGGCCGCGTCAGCTCTTCGGGAGGGATACGGCCGAAACCCGTCGCCAGAAGATTCACGCCGAAAGCCTTCGAGAGGGAGGTCACCCGGAAAAGTAGTATATTTGCAGCGGCTCCAAAAGAGAACATTTACTATGCCGAAAGCCAAGAGCAAAGTCCAGGTCAGCAACCGCCGTGCGAGTTTCGATTACGAATTTCTCGAAACCTACACTGCCGGGATATGTCTTGTCGGGACCGAAATCAAGTCCATCCGTGCGGGAAAGGTCTCGCTGCAGGATGCGTTCTGCTATTTCGTTGACGGCGAACTCTATGTGAAGGGGATGAACATAGCCCTCTACCACTGGGGATCCTGGGGCCAGCATGAGCCCGCCCGCGACCGCAAACTGCTCCTTAACCGAAAGGAACTGCGCCATCTTGCCCAAGCCGTCAAGACCAAGGGCCTGACCATTGTGGCCGTGAAACTCTTTGTCTCGGACAACGGTTATGCCAAACTGGTGATAGCCCTTGCCAAGGGTAAGAAAGAGTATGACAAGCGCCAGTCCATCAAGGAGAAGGACCTGAGGCGCGAGATGGAAAGACAGTAAGAGAGCCTTCTGCCTATGCCACGCAGATTCAAACCCATACTTGCCGCCCTTCCCGAGGCCGAAACTGTCGATCCTTGCAGTCTTGCCAGCCTGTATTCCTCAGGAGAAATCGACCTCGTGTGTGTGCTCGGACCTACTGCATCCGGAAAGACGCGCTATGCCGTGAACCTTGCCCGCAGCATAGGCAATGCCGAGATTCTGTCGGCAGATTCGCGCCAGGTTTACAAGGGTATGGACATAGGCACAGGCAAAGACCTCGCAGAGTACGGAGAGGTACCGGTACATCTTATCGACCTTCTTCCCGCCGGAGCCGACTACAATGTCTGCCTCTATCAGAGAGATTTTGCCAGAGCATATTCAGATATACGCTCCAGGGGTGCCTTCCCCATTCTGTGCGGAGGTACTGGCCTGTATATCAATGCCGTAACTTCGGGTTACGACTTCAAAGCCGGAAAGCCTCTCTCTGAGTCAGGCGAAGCCTATGTCTCCAGCCCCGGTCAGGCCGGGCTTCCAGAGGGCAGCCTTCCCCGCAGGACTTTTTTCATCGGGACCCTTGTGTCGAGGGAAGAGCGCAATGCCCGAATAGACCGCCGCCTTGAGCAGAGGCTCACGCGCGAAGGGCTTGTGCAGGAGATCGAGCGACTTCTCACGCAGGGAGTTCCTGCTCAGAGGCTTATCGCTTACGGGCTTGAATACAAGTATGTTACTCAGTATGTTCTTGGAGAACTGAGCTATGACGAGATGTTTCTTGGGCTTTCTACCGCCATACACCAGTTTGCCAAAAGGCAGATGACCTGGTTCCGCGGCCTCGAAAGGAGCGGAATCCATATCCATTGGGTTGAGGTGTAG
>JAQXJU010000097.1 GCA_029009115.1 Bacteroidales bacterium
TTGGGCTCGTTGCAGAGGGCGAAATGCTCGACCCCTCCGTTGCGACCGCACCAGAATGCCTGGGCGTAGAATCTCTGCCAGAGCATCCAGCGGTGCTGCCAGGATGCATCGTGGTAAGAGCGCTCCAGTCCGCTCTGGATCAGCACCTCTATTCCGAGTTCCCGCATCGTTGCGAGAGCGTGTGTGAGTACCATCGAATTCGTGGAATGGTACATCGACGACGCAATCTCGTCCATTCTGGCGAGAGGGAGATATTTCAGCGGGTCGGCGAGGAAACGGGCCTTCGCGGCGAGGAAATCCTGCTCGTTCTCCACTGGCCCGAAATCGAAGACGATATCCTCCGGAACGAAGCTGCGCAAATCGGCCCATATCCTTATTATGTTGACGCAGGAGTACTCCAGCCACGCTGCGGCATTGTCCCCCGGCACCAGATAACCCTGGTTGTAGCCGACGTATTTCATCGTAGTGCCGGCATTTTCGTTTTTTATGCTGGCGGAGAAAGTGGTCTTTTCGGGAACGGTGGCGAGTATTCGGCCTCCCTCTACGGGCTGGGGTGCGGGGAGGGTCTTGTCTTCACGTCCGAAGCCCTCTAGCTCCCGGACCCGGATCTGTTCGCCATCGGTGCACACGAAACGGAAACGGAAGGAGGTCAGAGGCCTCTGGAAACGGAAGACCACCCTTTCGAGACGGTTTTCGGTTGTGCTGGTTCCGGCTATGTCCGTCCAGTTGGCATCATCCCAGTACTGGAGAGAAAAGTTCTTGGCACACCAGTATCCGGCAGCCTTTCCTGTTTCTTCCTGACGCATTTCCTCGGGAAGTATGCCCGTATGCAGAACGATCGAGTCGATGTTGACGTAAACCGGCAGGTTAACTTCGATTATGTGAGGAGCCCTTTTCCACCGGTCGGTCATCCAGGTTGACTTGCGTGACAGGTCTCCGTCTGTGAGATTCGACGAAGGGAACCTGTCCTGCTCGCTGGAAACCGACAGGCTGGCACGGCGGAACAGATTATCCTGGCCGTAGGAGCTAATGGATCCGGACAATGCCACTACTGCGGCGAAAAGTGCTGCTTTCTTCATCATTCGAATTCGGTTCGCAGAATGACGGTCCTTCGGTCGCCCTTGAAATTGACTTTAATTTTTCCGTCGGAGGGAAGCTGGCTCTTGCATACTGTCTGGCTGTGTGCCGGTATGATGACGGTTTCCTTTTGTGCTCCGTTCACGCTTATTTCTACGCTGATCTTGTCTTTGGAGTTGTTCTCGAAGACGGTGAGCATCCTTGTGCAGCCTTCGGGAGCTTTCGCCACAAAATATCCTTCTCCTTCGCTCAACCCGTTTTCGTCATCGACGAGGTCGTTACCTCCGACGGTAAAAGCGTATGGAGCGAACGGGCGGCGGCCTCTCGGGAGGTACTGTATGCCCGGACGGTCCGCCCATCCTCCGTAACCTGCGACATAGTGGTATCCGCGTTCATCCACTTTCAGCGGATACTGCTGCCTGCGCTCAAGAGGCACTATAGGGTAGGGGTTTACTACAAGGCCGTTCACTGAACCTGTGACGATGCCCCTTTCGGAAGTGTAATCGCCCCATTCAATGGTGCGTCCGACTTCTATATAAGGTTCGGGCTGTTCAGTCGAGGCGGCGTAATTGACGAGGTTGACGAGCATTTTTTCGGCGACGGGGTCAGTGCCTAAGCGTCCGGTAAGGTCGAAGCCGGAGAGAATCGCCGAACCTTTGCCGTGCCTGACCTCGATGAGGGCGGTGGCGGAGAGATTCCTTGAGTAGTTGGCAAATATGACAGCCCGGGTCAAATCGACGCCGTGTGCCGTGAAGCCTGAGCTGACCGGATAGATTTTCGGGAAACCGGGCTTGGATTCGTCAAAGCCGGTATAGTCCGACCAAAGAAGCATCCTGTCGCGGCCGAGTCCCGTGAATATGGGGCTTTCCCGTCTTTCGATGTTGATGTTCATACCGTCCATATATTCGTATTTGGGCGACATATACTTCGGGTCATTGTTGCTGAAGTCGAGCATTTCAATGCCTTCGCCTATCCAGGACGGGTCGAACGACGGCTTCTGGCGCAGGCACAGGACCCTTCCTCCTTTCTGCATAAAGGTTTCCAGCGGCCCGAATTCCCCGCTCCATCCCTCTTCGCCTATGACGAGGATGTCTTGCGATTTGAGCCCCGATGCGTTTTTGACGGATTCTACCTTGAATCCAAGTTTTTTCAAAGCCGTCTCGCTTCCGCCGAGCGGGTCGTATATCTTGATATTTCGCTTTGCATCAGCCTTCCCGATCCATTCGGGTGATGCAATGAAAACATCGAAACTGTTGCGGCTGACGACTTTCCCGTCGGAGCCTATGACCGCACCCTGCAGGCGGTATTCTCCTGTAGGGGCATTTTCGGGAATTTTTATTTCTATGGCCTGCTGCCAGGTCGCGTAATAATCAATATCCGGTACGGGCAGGATTCCGGAAGCGGTTTCGTGCCTGTCGGGACTTTCGAGCCGCCATTCGAGCTTGGCGCCGCGCAGGTCGCGTCCATAGTCGTCGTCATTTACGATATGGGCTCTTACCGGGAGGGTGCCTCCGGCCTTGACGTTGTAATTCCAGCACTCCCAGCTCAATAGGACAGGCTGGTAGCTGATGCCGTACTGGTATGCTGCCGGCTTCGGCTTCATACCGGCAAAACTGTGTATGTCGTCCCAGTCAAAGAACATAATTGTAAACGGCATCACTCCGCTCAGGTAAGGGTTCTGGCTTCTGAGGCGGCGGAACATCTCGGTTACATTCTTCAGTACGGAAGCCTGGTACTTGAGGGCGGCGGGACCCTGCTCTTCCGCTGAAAGATGTCCTGTCCAGCATTTCTGCGAGCCTGGTTGCTTGGTGCGTGAGCAGAGGTTGTACCTTCCGTCTATTCCGGTATAGTTTCCGACGCATTCCGTGAAGGTGACTGCCTGGGTCCTGCCGGGATTCTGCCACATATTTACATCACGCAGATTGAGGAAAGTGAAGTACGTGTTGTAGTACCAGCCCCAATAGCGGTGCGCATCGTATATATCCGCTGCCTTTCCCAATCCGTATCCGGCATTGCCGATGTATTCCCTTGTGTCGTCCCAGTTGGTTTTCAACTCCTTGTGTGCGCGCCTGAGAAAATCCATATATGAATCTCCGGCCTTGCCCGAGACAGGCATTTCGTTCGACAAGGTGTATATGACGACCGATGGGTGTCCGGAGAAGTTTCCAAGTCTGGAGTCGCGGTAAATTTTCATCGCGCCTTCAAAGTCGGAAGTGGCTTCTTTCTTGCTCCCGAGGGGTGGGCGGCCGTAGCAGCCGCCGAAAATCATCATTCCTTCCTCGTCGCAGACATCCATCCAGTCCTGGTTGTCGGGAATCCGGATGATGTTGATATTCATTCCTTTAAGGAAGCGCACGTAGTCTCGTGCAAATTCCTTGCTGTCCTCCAGCGGTTTTGGAATTCCCCGCCCGGGAGGGTTGATTGCGTTTCCTCTGAGGAAAATCTTGCGTCCGTTAAGGTAAAAGTTACCGTCTTTCATCTCAAAACGGCGGAATCCTACCCTGACGGTCTTGCTTTCGCTACCCGTCGATACTGTCAAATTGTAAAGGACGGGGTTGACAGGGCTCCAGAGTTCGGGCTCGAGTCCAGAAACAGTTGCCCTGAAGCTGTTGTCAGAGCCGAGGCTTCCCTTGCCCGATAAAGGGCCTTCCCACAGGGGCTGTGCGTTTTCTTTCCCGTAGGGAACTATCCTGAGGCTCAGGTCCTCGGGAACGGTGTTGCCTGAAAGGATCACATCGACCGTTACACGGTCATCCTTTGTGAAAGGCATTATTCTTTTCAGCAGGCCTTCAGCCTGGCAGACCATCTGGCCTGCCAGGAGAAGTGCTGCTGTGAATGCACGGGTTGTTATCTTTACCATCCGGGGTTCTGTCCGTAACCGGGCATCAGGTCAAGCTGTGCCTGAGGGATTGCCCAGCAAATCATATAATTCTTGAAGTTCTGCCTGGGCTCTATCAGGTTGGCGTTGAGGTTTGGATCATCAGCCTTGCTGTCCCCGGCCCATTTCGTGACATATTCCTCGAGCAGCCCGAGCCTCTTGAGCTGAGGCCATCTGACACCTTCGAAGTTGCACTCGCGGGCGGTCTCGTCGAGAATGTCCTGCATAGTGACAGTGCCTGCGAAGGGCTCTCCGAGAGCTCTCTGGTAGGTCATGTTGAAGAAGCGCAGGGCATTGGTGTTGTCGCCTTTGTGCACGCAGGCCTCGGCAGCCATAATGGCAGTCTCGGCAAGCCTGTACACCAGAACGTCGCGGAAACTGGATGTCCTTGTAGGAAGGTCCTGGTTGGTCCACTTGTCCATATGCTTGACATTGTAGAAGTGGGCGCACTCGATGTACTGGGAGGCGGTCCAGGTGACAGGAGTACCGTAGTTGGGCTTTGTCTTGTCGTTGGCAATCCAGCCCTGTGCGAAGAAATCAGAATATCTTCTGTCCTTTGCCTTGTCATAAAGGCTCAGGAGGTGGGTGTTGGGATACACACGGCCCCAGGCATACCCGCCGTACTCGCTGGCATGAACCATTCCACTCAGTTTGTCATATCTGGGTGTGACGTTGAGCGAAAGGGTGTGTCCTTTGGGCAGACCGCCGCTGATGACGTTTCCACCACCGGGATTTGCCGAGAACTGGAAGGCGTAAAGGACTTCCTTGCTGGTGTAGTCTGCTCCCTGGAATACGTCGATGGCGTTAGCCTCGAATCCGAAGTAAGCTGCGCCTTCGCCTGTGATGATGTCGTCACATTCTGAAATGACAGTGTCCCAGTCCTCTTCCCACATTGCAATTTGTGCACGGACGTGCTTTGCCACAGCCTTGTTCAGGCGTCCGCTCTCTTCATACTTCCACTCAAGATTACTGATGGCTTCGTCGAGGTCAGATTTGATCTGGGTGAAAATCTCGTTCCTGCTTGCAGGGCGGAATGTCCTTCCGAAGGCATTTTCAACTGTGGTAGGCTCGGTGTTGAGATATATTCTTTCGAACCTCTGCCAGAGCTTGAAGTAAGACCTTGCACGGAACAGGCACGCTTCGCCATAAGGCTGGGCCACACCTTCCTTGTCAAGGCCGATCTTGCGGGCGGCAGCGATGATTTCGTTTGCCTTGCCAATGATCGAATAGTAGCTTTTCCAGTAGCTGTTGAACTGTCCGGTGGTGGTCTTGAAGTTGTTCAGACGGGCGAAAGTCGCCGCGGTACCGCCACGGAAGACCATAAGGTCGGTGCAGTAGTCGAGATGGTCGATGATGTACAACTCTCCTCCGTTGTCCTGGTTGGCGACGAAGTCCCGGTCTTTTGCATAGAGGCCGATTACGGCTTTCTGAAGGCCCTCGGGAGAATTGTAGAGGAAGTCTGAGGTGGGTGCAGTCAACTGTTCCACATTGAGAAGGTCAGAGGAGCATCCCGATGCTACAGCCGTTATTCCGGCTGCTACTGCGAGTATGAATTTTCTTGTTTTCATAGAAGTTCCGGAATTAGAAGGTGAATGTCAGGGTTGCGTTGAACTGACGGGGTTCAGGATAGGTGCCAGGGGTCGTCTCAGGGCTGTATGACTTGAACTTGGTGAAGGTCAGGAGATTAGTAGCCGTGAGTGTGAGCTTTGCACTGTTGACCTTGATTTTCGAAAGGAGTTTTGCCGGGAAGGTGTATCCCATTGCAAGGGTCCTGAGTCTCAGGTACGAAGCGTCGCACATCGACATAGCATCGTGATATGAGGTAGCCTCGTCATAGGTGGGACGGGGAGCCTCGTTCGAAGGATTGCTCGGGGTCCAGTAATTGACCTTGATTCCGTTCAGTTTGCCCTGGAGTGAACCACCGTTGTTGTAGTCATAGAGCCAGGCATTCTGACGGTTGACTCCATAGACTCCGTACCAGTCCATATAGATGTCGAAACCCTTGTAACGGAAGCCCATATTGAAGGAGCCCACGAAATCAGGATCTTTGTTGACGATGATACGGTCGTCTGCGTTAATCTTTTGGTCACCGTTCTGGTCAACGACCTTGATCTTACCCGGCTCAATCTTGTCCGTACGCTCAACCTTGTTTTCTTCCTTGAGCACCCAGGTGTTGGTCGAAGGGTCCGAAAGGGTCATGTCAAAGTCGTCGAACTGGTAGATTCCGTCGGTCTCGAAGGTATAATAGACATTGATAGGAGAGCCGATGAACCACTTGTTGGCAATGTCGTTGATAGGTTTGCCTGATTCGTCCAATTCACCGTTCAGCCTGACAATCTCGTTGTTGAAAGTCGAGAAGACTATGCCGGCAGTGAGGTCGATGTCCTTGGAGCGTATGATGGCACCGTCGATGTTGATGTCGATACCATTGGTGCGGGTGCGTGCGACGTTGTCTGTCATCGTGGTGTATCCGAGGGCAGCGTTGATGGACCGGCTGAAGAGCAGGTTGTTGGTGTAGGTGTTGTAGTACTCTATGGTTCCGTTCAGACGGTTGTTAAACAGGCCGAAGTCGACACCGAGGTTCAGCGAAGCCGTGGATTCCCACTGCAGATAATTGTTGGGAAGGGAGTTGCCGGGCAGGTAACCTATGTAGTGCTTGTCTCCGAATTCATACTCATAGTCCGTAACGGCTCCGAGGGTCTCGTAGTTGCCTATGGGGCTCATATTTCCTACAAGACCATAGGATGCGCGAAGCTTGAGGTTGGAAATCTCCCTGATGTTCTTCATCCAGGGTTCCTGGTTGATTCTCCAGGCAGCCGAAATCGAAGGGAAGTTGCCCCATTTGCTGTTGCTTCCGAAACGGGAAGAGCCGTCACGGCGCATTGCTATGTTTGCCAGATAGCGTCCCTTGTAAGAGAATTGGGCACGCAGAAGATAAGACAGAACATAGTACTCGCTGAAGGTGTAGGTCTTGTCGGTAACGTCGCCGTCGCCTATCATATACCACCAGTACTTGTCAACGGGAACGTTGTTGGCTTCGAAGCCAATGCTCTTGCTGGTCTGGTGCTCGTAACTCTGTACTCCGGTGATATTGAGCTTGAGGTCCTTGTTTGAGAAGGGAACATCGTAGCTGAGAATGTTCTCGAGGGTATAGCGGTAAAGCTTGCTTGCGGTGGACTTACCGGCAGCACCTCCGCCCGAATACTCTTTCTGCTTGTAGCTGGCGCTCTCCTGGAAACGGTTGTAGTAACCGAAGTTGAGCTTGTAGTTGAGTCCCTTGAAGGGCTTGATGTTCATGTAGGCGTTCAGACGTGAGATGTCGGTGTCGCTCTGGCTCTTGTAGTACTGGGCGTTGTAGAGAGGGTTCTTGGTGTTGTCGGAGTTGATGTACTCGGTGGGAGTTCCGTCCTCGTTGTAGGGGCTGCCCAGAGGGCTCAGGGTGATGTAGCTGTTGAAAGAGTTCGGAGCCGAAATGTTGGTGGTTTTGATGTAGGACGAGCTGGTTCCGATAGTGAGCCACTTGTTTACATCAAAGTCCATATTCACTCTCATATTGGCCCTTGTGTACTTGGAACCGATTTTTACCATTCCCTTGTGGTCCAGATAGCCGGCAGAGGCGGCAACCTTCAGTTTCTTCGAGCCTCCGCGTATGCTGAGGTCGTACTTCTGGATGAGGGCGGGCTCGAACATCAGATCTTCCCAGTCGGTGTAGTTCTTTTCCTCGTAGTTCTTCTCCATCACGTCGCAGGTCAGAACCTCGTGCGGGGTAAAAGCTTCGATAACCTTGGGATCCCATATCTGGGCAGCGTGGGCCTTGGCCTCGCGTCTGAGTTCATAGAACTCGTCTCCGTTGTAGAAGTCGAAGTTTCTCCAGAGGTGCTGGCTGCTTATGGATGAGGTGAAGGTCACAGAAGCCTTCTCCTCGCTTCCTCTCTTGGTTGTGACGATCACCACACCATCTGCCGCACGGGCACCGTAGATGGCCTGGGAAGCGGCATCCTTGAGGATTTCGAGGTTCTCCACGTCTCCGGGAGCAACTGCGTTGAACTCGGCTTCGGTGGCAACCACGCCGTCAATGACGAAAAGGGGAGCGCTGTCTCCCTTGAGGGAACGTGTACCGCGAATCTTGATGCTGGAAGTGGATCCCGGAGCACCGGAAGATAGATTGATCTGGACGCCGGCTGCCTTGCCTCGCATCATCTCGGCGATGTTGGTGGCGGGGGTCATTGCGAGGTCCTCGGCCTTGATCGAGGTAACGGACCCCGAAACGTCAGAACGGCGCTGGACACCATAACCTACGACGACCACATCGTCAAGCATCTCGGAGTCGGGCTCTAGAATTACTTCGATGAAACTGCGTCCGTTAATCTGGACTTCCTGGTCCTTGTAGCCGATGCTGCTGAATACCAGTGTGTTCGCATCTGCGGGGACGGTGATGGTCCACTCACCCTTGACATTGGTGGCGGTGCCTGTGCCGGGCTTCCCCTTGATGATTACGCCGGCGCCGATGATTGGCGCCTTGCCGGTCTCGGTCATTTCCGAGACGACACCCTTGACGACGCTATTCTGGGCAGAGGCGCTGAGGGATAAGCCCAGCATCAGAGCTGCCGCGACGGCAAGAGATTTGAATAAGCTTGTCTTCATATAAGGTAATTTGGTTGTTAGTTAGTTCTTTATTGCGTGGTCAACGGGCAGGTCAATTCCCTCCCAGCCCTTCTTTGAGGTCCACGATGCCGCGGGATTGCTCCAGAAAGGATCGCTCTCGGGAAGCCCCAGGGCAATGAAGCCTGCGCAGACGAGGTACAGGCTGCCGGTCGAGATGTATCTCTCTCCGATGCTGGGCTGATGTCCCGCGAATCCGGGGCGGAGCCAGCCGTTGGCGTCGAAGGTGTCGGGCGCGCTCATCTGGCGCTTCATTATCGCGGTGATGCCGCAGCGTACCTGCGCCGGATCGACAATCTCAGGGAGCAGGTGCCTGTATGCCACGTCAGAGAGGGCCTGGAACGCACCGAACCTGTAGCACAGCGAACGTCCTACGATGGGGTAGGTCCCCTCGGGGGAGATGAGTCTTTCCTGGATTTCGGCGTAACGGGCGTATCTTTCGTTCTCGATAGGACGGAAGTCCTTGCCGTCGAGTTCGATGGTGATTCCGTGCTTTGCCAGAACGTCAAGGACGGTGACCATCATCGGCTGGATTACGAAACTGTTGTAGTAGTCGATATGCAATGCGGGACCGTCGCCGTACCAACCGTCACCCTTGTACCAGTCTTTCTTGAAGCGGTCGAAGGCATAGGTGATGCGGTTCATCTCGCACTCGCCGGTGAACTCCAGCAGTGCGGCCTCAACCATTGCGGAGAAGAAGAGCCAGTTGGTCTCAGAGGGCTTGATCACTCTCGAGGAGCGGAGTTCGGCGGCAAGACGGTCACGGGTGACCTGGTCCAGATTTCCCCAGAGCTGGGTCGGGGCGCGCAGCAGTCCATGTGCGAGGAAGGCGGCATCGACCAGGGGCTGGCGGCCGTTGTTGAAGTTCAGATGGTCGGGGGAGGCGGGATCGACGGCCTGGGCTATAGCCTTGACAGACAGGTCGATGTATTCTGCACGGAGTCTTCCTTCGGGAGTATTGTCGGGCCCGAGCTCAAGCCAGGGGGCAATTCCTTCGATTGTGCGTCCGAGACCTTCGAGATGGGTGACTTCGAAACGCTTCTTGAGGTCGGGTGAGATGGACTCGACAGGCATATTCTGCTTCAGTGTTCCCTTTGCGAGGTTGCTCAGGAAGGGCCTTGCGATGCGGTCGAGATTGCTGATCCAGACCTGACGGTCGGGATTCTCGCTGGCCACTGTCAGCACGTCCACGACGGGACGGCCTTCGAGCAGGCGCTTGTAGCGCATCATCGCCTCTACATAGTAGTAGTCGGCGTACACCAGAGGGGTGTCAAATAGATTTTTGGGATGATGGGCTGTGCAGTGCTTGAGTATGAAGTTGGCATTGTCTCCAGCCTTGGCAAGATAGTTCTTGGAAGAGAGAGACTTTATCATCTGCTCGGCGAGCCTGAGGAAACTTGTTGCCAGGGCCTCGTCTTCGACATACTGGCTCAGCTCGATATAGGCCGATGCGCAGAGGGCTGCAGCTGAAGCGTCACGGGGTGTGGTCTTCGAGGCGGGAGCGTTGTAATCCCAATATGGCACCTTGTCCTTGGGCATATTGGGGTGATTCATTATGTACTTCCCAATCTCGATAGCCTGCTTGAGGTATTTGCTGTCGCCTGTCTGGCGATACATCATCGTGAATCCGTAAAGTCCCCAGCCCTGTCCGCGCGACCAGGAGGAGTCGTCGGAGAGCCCCTGTGCGGTCTGGCGTGTCAGAACCTTTCCGGTAGCCTCGTCGTAGCTGACTACGTGGAAAGTGCTGAAGTCGGGACGGAAGTGATTGCGAATGGTAGTGTTGGCGTGTGTCTTGGCAATGTTGTAGTTGTCAAGTTCGCCAGTCAGGGCCGATGATACGCAGAGCAACTCGAGGTTCATCATATTGTCTATGATGACAGTGAAATCCCAGCCGCGGCTCTTGTTGGGCCTCCAGGAGCGGGTGCATCCCACGGTCGGGTTGAAACGGGTCGCAAGGGCGTTGCCTGCATTGACAAGAGCAGTGCGGTACTCTTCCTTGCCGGTGAGGCGGAATCCGTTTCCGAAGCTGCAGTTGATCATGAAGCCTATGTCGTGGGTATTGCGGTTGTTCTGCTCACAGGCCATCCTTTGGGTCATCTCCTCGGCTGCGGCTTTGACTGCAGGGTCGTTGCTGTTCTCAAAGAGATACCAGAGAGTTCCGGGGAAAAATCCGGCTACCCAGTTGTGGGTCTTGCAGGTCTGGAGTGCTCCGTCCTTGGTGGTGTTGGGCATTTCTTCTTTAGGAAGCCCTTTCATCACGTCGTACATCCTCATAGACTGCTCCTTGCAGAATTCGAGCTGCTTGTCGATGAGTTTTGTCATTTTTTTGTCCGGAGTGACTTTTGCCGCTGCCTCCATATTGCCGGAGAAACAGGCCGCTGCGGACAGAATGCCGCACACGCAAAGTGTTTTCAGAATCAATGTGGTTTTTTTCATTGTGTTATCTGTTTTCAATTCTTACACAATACAAAGGTGCAGTGATATTGTGAAACTCAGTATAAGATTATCACGAGAAAATATCAATTTCGTACATTCAACACCACTTCTACCCACAATAAAGAGGCTGACCTTTTGGGGTCAACCTCTATCATTAAGTTTGTAAAGCTCAAGAACTAGAACATATAGCATACGCCTATCGAGGCAACTCTGTTCTGCCAGATGGTGTCGGTATCCTTGAGGATGTTGGTGAGCCCGAAGTTGTAGCGGAGATCGACACCAAGATTGCGGGTAACCATATAGGTGGCACCGAGGGTGAGTCCTGCATCGAAGAAACTGACGTCATCTTTCGAGTAGTTGATAGTATTCTCGTTGCTCTCGCCCGTGCTGACCTGCTTTGCATTGACTGCATAGCCAAACTGGGGACCCGCCATAAGCACAAGGCTTCCTCCGAGGAACTTGTAATCGATGAGGATGGGCAGTGCGAGATAGTCGAACTGGTACTTGTCTGTCCATTTGACTTTCAGAACTTCGCGGTTGCGGGTAGCTCCCTGCATAGTGAACATAGGCTCAAAGCGGACACCAAGGTTTGCAACGGGCAGGCCGACTTCGATGACTCCACCAACATAGGCTCCGATATTGATAGCCTTGTTGTCGCTGCTTGCGCAACCTGCAATTTCATTGATGTTGCCACCGGCCTTTACGCCAAAGCTCTGAGCAAAGCATACTGACGATGCCGCCACAAGAATTAGTGAGAGAAAAATCTTTTTCATTTTGATTATTTAGTTTAAAAAACGCTAAATGTGCGCCACAAAGATAATCATTTTGCCGGATATTCAAGGTTCTCGCTTGAAATATGTAACAGGACTTCCTGGAGGTACTTTCGTGATTCCCATTTGGCCATTGGCAGGTCGTGTAGCAGATAATTGCCGCAGTCAGAAGCAGTTGCTCCTGGGATTTCGCCCTCGAATCCGCATATGAAACGGAAGGTTTCCTGCATCAGCGCAACAATGTCTTCTGACTTGAAATCGCCCCTAAGAAGGAGATAATTACCCGTCAGGCATCCCATAGGCCCCCAGTAAATAATCTTGTCGGCCCATTCGGGACAGTTCCTCAGATAGGTTGCCGCAAGGTGCTCTATTGTATGAATTGCTCCCTGTCCGAGGGCGGGTTCCCGGCCCGGTTCTTTCATTCTGATGTCAAAGGTGGTGATTGTCTCCCCTCCGACACAGTCTTTGCGCGAAACATAGATTCCGCGCCTGAGACGCAGGTGATCGATTGTAAAACTTGGTATCTTGTTCATATTATCATAATTGCCAGTCAATTGGCTCTTTGCCCTCTGATACAAGCAGGGTGTTTGTCTTGGAGAAGTGTCTGCATCCGAAGAACGCTCCCCGGGCAAGAGGAGAGGGATGTGCCGCCTCAAGAATGTGGTGGCGACCCGAATCGATGAGGGGAGCTTTGCTTCTGGCATAATTGCCCCAGAGCAGAAAGACCACTCCTTCGCAACGGTCTGATATTGTTTTGATTACTGCATCGGTAAAGCTCGTCCATCCCAAGCCGGCGTGCGAAGCGGCTTCGCCTGCCCGTACCGTCAAGACAGCATTCAGGAGCAGCACGCCTTGTGCGGCCCAACTCTCCAGATTTGGTCTCCCCGACATCCTGATTCCCAGGTCCGACTCGATTTCCTTGAAGATATTCACGAGCGACGGAGGGGTCCTGACCCCGTCGGGCACCGAGAAACTCAGCCCCATCGCCTGGCCCGGACCGTGGTAGGGGTCCTGCCCGAGGATGACTACCTTGACCTTGTCCAGGGGGCAAAGGTCAAAGGCCTTGAATATCATACTCCCGGGAGGATAAACCGTAATTCCGGAGGCTTTCTCGGAATGAAGCCGGCGAGCCAGTTCAATGAAATACGGCTTGTCAAACTCCTCCTTAAGAGCCTCTTTCCAGCTGCTGTCAATCCTGACATCCATCTCTAGCAAAACTTTTCAGACTGCGAAGTTAGGAATCTTCCGGCGCAAAGCCAAACTCCCGAGCCGTCCCCTTCCTGCAAGACAAGGCTTTTTTAGAAACTAAGCTTTCGCAAATGCATGGTTCTTGCGCAGATTCAATAGGCAAAACCTTGCTGCTACGTACTTTGGTTGCAGTTTTTTTGGTTTTGAAAGACTCTTGCATTATATTTGACGCAAACAAAAACTGCTAACCAATGAAAAAAATTTCACTGAGCATTCTTGCTATTGCGGGACTTCTGTTTTTCGCCTGCGCGAAACCCGAAATCCCTTCCGACCCCAATGACAACCAGACCGAACAGCCCGGCGACAATCCCGGTGACAATCCCGGCGACAACCCTGGCGAGCAACCCGGCGACAACCCCGGCGAGCAACCCGGCGATAACCCTGGCGGCACTGATCAGCCGGGTAGCGGGGACAATCCTACCGTTTACGACATCTTCCTCTGCATAGGGCAGTCGAATATGGCAGGACGCGGTGAGATGATCGACAGCGACCGCGATTCCATAAACGGAGTATGGCTTCTCAAACCCGACGGAAGCATCGAGAAGGCTACCAACCCCCTCAATAAGTATTCTTCCGTCCGCAAGGACCTCTCTATGCAGCAGATAAGTCCGGCCTTCGGCTTCTGCACTTATATGCACGAGAAGACAGAAAAGCCCATTCTTCTGGTGGTCAATGCCAAGGGAGGTACAGGAATTGGCAACTGGGTCCCCGACTCCAGCTCCGACACCCTCTACAATGCCGCCCTGCGCAGGACACGCCAGGCCCTTGCCTACGGCGAACTCAAGGGAATCATCTGGCATCAGGGCGAGTCCAATGCCTCGACCTGGTCGAGTTATATGGCAAGCCTCAAGACTATGGTCGAAGCCTTCCGCAAAGACCTCGGCAAAGAGAATCTTCCGTTCGTAGCCGGAGAGATACATCACTACCACTCTAATTCGATGTATTTCAACAAGATGATTCAGGCCATCGCCGAAAATATACCCAATACCGCCTGGGTCTCTGCCTACGGGCTTACGCTCAACAGCGATATGCTCCACCACGACCGCGAGTCGCAGATCACCCTCGGAGAGCGTTATGGCGAGGCTATGTACCGTCTGGCATACGACAATTCAGCCCCCGCGCCGGCCGTGCAGCCAGAACTTTATGTCGAACCCCGCAAGATTACTCTCGAATCCGCTTCGGGAAGCGAGGCCACTGCAACTCTTGTGACCAACCAGTCAGATATCTCCGTATCCATTCCCGAGGATGCCGCAAGCTGGCTGTCGGTCAAGGTCGGGAGCGACAAGATTACTTTCACCGCCAGCTCCGAGGCCCAGTCAGGAGAGTCCCGTACAGCAGTCGTAAGGTTCAGTGCCCAAAAGGAATACGTCGATATCACTGTTACTCAGAAAGCCGCATCGAAGTACTCGATAGGCCAGGTGTGGAACAACCAGGGTGTAATTTTCTGGATCAACCCCGAGAATCCCGACAACTTCAAGGTGATATCTGCAAAGGCGGAAAAAAGAGCCTGGGGTCCCAAGGATAAGATAAATGGAGTCAATTCCTCTTCCATCAGCGGTCTCGAAGCCGCAGACAAAGTACGGGCAGCAGACGACTATTCGACAGCCTCTTATGCACAGCAGTTCTGCGATAAGCTGGGTGAGGGCTGGTATATCCCCAACCGTGATGAGGGAGATGCTCTTTTCCTTGCCTACGACAGCGAAACCTACTTCGCCAAGGACAAGTCAGGAACCGCTACCAAGGATGTTCCCGACAAGTGCACCGATAAGGAAAAGGCCGCCCGCACAGCTTTTGACAATGCCCTTACTTCAGTTGAAGGGGGTGTCAAGCTCAACACTGCCGAGTGGTCGTCAACGGGCGATTCGATATGGCTCTGCTATGAAACTTCCGCCGGTCTGGGATATTACTACCGTTACGGCTCTCCCGGATGTAGCACGGGTTCCAAATCCAGCACAGCCCGCTGGGCCAGATGTGTCAAAGAAATCAAATAATTGCAATTCAGATAATGAATAATAAAGTCTCTACGCTCCTGTCTATTGCGGCAGTGCTCATTTCCTGCCAGCAGGAGCCCGATTCACCTTCCAAGGCTAATCCCGGCACTTCATTTACCGTAACTGCGGCTCAGGGTTGCCCTGACTGGAACGTAGGCGATAGCCTGAGCGTAGTGGACAATACCGGAGGACACCTTTTCAAGGCCGAGTCCGCAGGTCGTACCGCCGTATTCAAGGGTAAGTCCTACGCCTCGGCCGAGCAGAGGGTCTTTCTTTCACCTTACAGCAAGAACCTTGTTTTCAATCCTTCGAGCCTCGAAATAGAGATTCCGGAGGTCCAGACCTCCTGCCGCCCCGTAAGCTACGGCCGTTCTTCCTCTGACAATCTGACCCTCAAGCTGGCAAGTTCCCGAATTACTTTCAGCCTTTCCTCGGAGGATATAGTCAGCGTCAGCGTTGAAGGCCTCTCAGGAGAATCCCTCTCCGGCAAGGCTATTATCGACCTTGACAACGATACCGTAACTCCCTCCCAGGCATCGGGTACCCTGACCCTCCTTCCTTCCGGGGGACAGAAGTATCTTCCCAAGGGCGAGCACTCACTTGTCTGCCTCCCCGGCGAAGTCTCGGGCTTGAGGTTCACCGCTGTTCACGAGGGCAATCTCAGCTCGGTCTTCGAGAGTTCGTCTCTGGATGCAGGGGTGATTGATTCCGAGGCCCCCTGGGACCGCAGGGTAGTGGACATCAGCCTGGTGTTCATCACCAAGCCCGGCGAATCCTCTCTGGTATGGCCCTTTGCCAACATTGCCGCCACGAACATCCCCTCCTCCGCGGCCAATGCTGTTTTCGGAGGCATCGAAAAGGCTTTCACAATGCCTGAAGCCCAGGGAGGCTATTCCTTCAAGGTTTACACCAGCACAGGAATAGTCAAGAACAGCATGCAGGGCTTCTGTATGTACGGCCAGAGCGGAGACTATATGACCCTACCTGTAATCCCCGGGCTGATGCTTACTTCGGTCAAACTACTCTCGGGCAATTCAGGAACTTCCTATCGTATTACAAAGGCCGATGGTTCACCAGTGGCCGGAGGCGGCGCCTATTCGATATTCCCCTCTTCAGGCGGCACCTTCACCTGGAATCTCTACGGAGCCGAGGCAGATACTGAGTACCGGCTTGAAACCGGATACACCAGCTGCAGTATCCAGCAGCTCCACCTCCGTTACGAGGGTCGTGCTCCCGAGGCCCCTACCGGACTGATTTCGCCCAACGACTACGGACTAAAGGAGGCTAAAAACGGCGAGGAACGCTATTATGCTATCTATCAGGCTCACGTCCACGCGATTGCAGAAGACCGTGACCTCGATTATAGCGGAATCGGGGCCGTGGACCTCGAGATTCCTCTTGGAGCTTCGAGCATCCCCCTCCGACCCAATACCGACTTCAAGGGTACCGTTTTCCGTGTAAAGAATACCTCCAAGAAGCTCTTCCTCTTTGCCCTCAAAAATGCCCGCAACCCCGTTACTGTAACCGGTGCCCAGATTGATGCCGCCGATTATTCTGCAGTCCCTGCCCTTGCAAGCGGCCTGAACGTGCTCGCAATAGAAGATCAGACTCCCTGGGTTGACAACCGTCAGGGATATGACTACGGAGCCACACGCCGCGAAGCCGTACTAGTCAGGGACGGAAAAGGTTCCAATGGCCCGGTGTCGCCCTATAGTACCGAAGCCTCGATAGTCAAGGCCTGGTACAGCCCTGCCGACGACAGCGAGAAGACTTTCTCGAACATAGTGCTGGAGCGCGATCCTTCCTGCACCGTCATCACCAACCTTGTGCAGTTTGATATGATAAACAACATACGCCTCTCCAATGTCAAGGTAGTAACGCCCAAGAGCGACCTTTACGGCGACGGCACCATATCTTTCACGTACTGCACCAATGTAACTCTCGAGGACGGAATCTTCGACGGTAACTATTCGGCATCGGACAAGTTCGGCTACTCCATTTCCTGCAATGCAACCTGGAATGCTTTATTCAGACGCATAAAGTCCAACTGTCCCTGGGCTGTCTTCGGCAACAACAACACCCACCGTTCCATTATCGAAAACTGTGACATCGAGCGTTTCGATACCCATTGCTATGGCAGGGACATCACTATGCGCGACTGTATCCTGAACGGAAAGGGTCTGCCTGTGTCCTCGATATTCGGCGACATACTGCTCGAGAGGTGCAATTTCAAGAACTGCTACCTCTATGCTATGCGTCCCGACTATAATGCCTATGTCGATTTCAACCTGACCATAAAGGACTGCGAGACGACGCTTCGTTCCGGCACCCTCATAAATATGGGAAGGCTCGACAATGTAATCAATGCCCGGCCCGAACTCTCTAAGAAGAGATGGCCCAACATCACTATAGACGGGCTCAAGGTCAATATGATTTCAGGAATCACCAGACTGTCTCTCATATATGTGCCGTCAAATACCTACGGCCAGCCTTTGGGTCATATGCAGAACATAAGCATAAGCGGGCTCAAGTTCATCTATCCCGAAGGTGCCCCTACTGCCGATTTCCAGATATCGAGCGTACCTGTTACTCTTGAGTCACCCCTGAACTTCTCGTTCTCCGGTTCTTCGATGGCAGCCCCCGGCGGAGCCGTACCCACCGTCTATCTGAATGTACACGGGCCGTCGGACAACATAAGCGTCGACGACCCGAACATCAAATTCGAAAATGTGAAATAAGACTATTTGTCTATGAGAATGCCCTTGGAGAGCCTGTCAGCCAGCTGAGATTCGTACAGCGACTCAGGACTGACGTGGCTCCCCTGGGATTCCCAGATTCCGTCGGGACGTGGTCCGTAGTTGTCCTTGAAGTTGCTGTAGGTTGTTGACTTCTTTGTGCCTATACAGCCTATGCACCAGTTCTGCCCTGTAACCCAGGGGCTCTGGACTACATAACTCGTAGCCTCGCAGTTGTAGAACACAAAGTTTACACCGGCCCAACCGTGACCTGTGCCCCAGCCTGCGCGGTCCTGTACATTGATATCCCTTGTTACCTTGATATTGTCGTACAGAACTCCTGTTGCCCATCTCTGGTGAGGACCGGCATCGCTCCTGGAGTGTGTGCCGCGGCATCTGAGGAATACATTTGGGCCTGGAACTCTTCCTCCGCAGACATACTGATGACGGTCATCGTCGCAGAGGCAATTCTTGATGAGACACTGCTCCGATGCGCTGAAGTGGAAAGCATATCTTCTGCCTCCTTCGACCTTTGCTACAGGCTCCAGCACGGTGCAGTCGCTTACTGTGATATTCTTTGCACCCGACTTAAGGTCAACCCCGCTCAGGTAGAAATGCCTCGTAGTGACATTCCTTATCCAGGAATGTTCGGTGTTGGTGACATTGATAGCCGATACGCAGTGATTCTCGTCGGTGTAGTCGTTGCCCGTCATAACCGAAGGGTCATAGACTGTATCGAGGCTGAGGTTCTCGACTCCGCATTCGCTGATTCTTGCTACTTTGCCCTTGTAGAGCCTTGCCGTTCCGTACTTTTCTTCTCCGCCCAGGCACATTACCACAGGGTTGTCGAGGTATATCTTGTATCCGTCGATTGACATCACTTTCCTTTGCCAGTAAATTCCGTACGCTGCAGGATCCCAATTTACATTGCCGGGATACAATTCGGCAAGTTCGTCCATATGCAGGTCGTGAATCCAGGCGGGAGTTGCCGGCCTGTAGATATACACATCATCGCCTACGGCAAACTTCTCGGGATTGGCAACAGGAACCCACATCTGCCCGACGGGAACATACTTTGCGATAATCTTCGAATTGTCGCCAAGGACCTTCGAGGCGCTCGAACCCAAATATATAAGTGCCGACACCTTGTTGCTTCCGTTGCCATCCTCGGTTGAGGTGCACTTGATGATGGTCTTGTCTTCACCCTCGCCTCTGAGTACAATGCCGCTGCGCTTCATTTTGATAGTGTTTGACACATAGTAGGTGCCTGCCTTCAGAAGTACAGCTCCGGGAGAGGGAGCGGTGTCGATGGCTTTTTGAATTAGTTCCAGTGCATCGGAATTGTCCGCAGGTGCAGAGATTGTCATCACCACCGGCACGTCCGGAATCTCCTTCTCGCCCCAATGGTAACCCACGCGGCTGAAATCCGGTATCTGGTCCTTTCCCACTTCCTGGAACTGCAGAGAAGGATCTTCGGGTACTACAGTGTCGTAATGCAGGATAATCTTCTGGAAGTGAAGGGCATCGGCCCCTCCTGCGCAGAGTTTGTAGCTGGTCTCTTTCTCGCTTCCATAGAGGGTCCAGGTGTAGGTCTCACCTTTCCCGAGCGACTCCTGGTATATGGCCTCTCCTCCCTTGACAGTTGCTCCGTCCGAAGTCTTTGCTATCCGCGACTTTTCGACGGTACAGCCTCCGCCAACCCAGGTTATCTCGGTCAGATACAGTCCTTTGATAGCAGGGAAGGCAAGATAATCCTCTACGGCACCTCCCAACTTAAGTCCCTGACTTGCAGAGCCATTTTTGGTAAGGCCTATGCTCGCGAATACCTGAAAGGAATATCCTCCCTTCGACTCAGGAAGGACGAGTCTTGTTTCCTGGCAGGGGAAAGAGGACTTTCCTTCGCCCCAGGACGAAGCAATGTCAGTGGCCTTTGGGCTCACAAAGGGCCATTGGAAGTTGGTTCCCGAAGCCGAACTTATGAATACCAGTTCAAGGTCAAGAGGCTCGTTGCTCGAAGGGAACTGAGGCTTGGTTATGTCGAAAGCGGCGGATTCATCTTCAACAGCCTTAGCCCCGCTTTCTATGTCTCCGGCCTGCAAACTCTGCCCTGCCACGAGTTGGCAGGCCTTCTCGTAAGTGAAACGAGTGCTTACATCTTTGTAGTGAAGGGTGAATATCAGCCCCTTCTCTGCCTTGGCAGGATAGCAAGATACACTGTGCTCTCCTGCTCTGACGAAAGTCTCTCCATCCTTAGGGGTCAAGGTAATTTTGGACTTGTCTCCGTACGAGTCGCAGCTTATGCTGTAGTCTTTGTTTGAGATGTTCCATACGGCTTTCCCGCAGAGGGTCTCTGCTCCGCAGCCTTCTATGTCAACCGAAAGGATGTCCGAGGAATTGACCGAGAAACAGATTCCAGCATTCAAGGCCTTCATTTTCAAGGTCTTGGTGTTGCTCGATGCGATGCTGTATTTCTGCATTTCCTGCTGACGTTCGGGGATTGTCACTGTGAAAGAATCTCCGTCAATGGCAAGCCCTTCAAGATAAGGATACACCGCAATCCGTCCCAGAGCCCTGGCATAGCCCTGACCTTTGAACAGGGCAGTACGTCCGGATGACGCAGCGCTGAACTTATGGTCGCCGGTGTTGTCTATGATGCTGAGTTCATCTCCTTCCTTCCATTCCCCGAAAGAAGAGTCGGCAGTGATGTTGAGTTCCATATCGACGTCTTTGCCGTTGTTTTCTGTAGATGGGGTTTCTTCTTTGGGCGTGCAGCAACACAGCAGTGCCGAAATCAGAATCAGGTCAAAAGCCATAATCCTCATATTGCTTATCTTTTGTAATCGGTGACAAATATATTAAAAAAGAGGGATACCCTCAAAAGGTATCCCCCTCATTTATCAGTATTACTCAGGACTACAGGTTGTTAAGCTCCTGTGCCATATCGTTCTTGTTGCCAACGATTATATCCTGGTAGTCCTTCAGACCTGTACCTGCGGGAATCAGATGACCGCAGATAACATTTTCCTTCAGACCTTCGAGGTGATCGACGCGGCCTCTGATGGCTGCCTCCGACAGAACCTTGGTGGTCTCCTGGAAGGAAGCT
>JAQXJU010000098.1 GCA_029009115.1 Bacteroidales bacterium
GTTATGAACTCCGAACTGTCGCTCCGTCAGGCTCACGACATATCCAAGAATGTAGAGGCGGCCCTTCACGCCGAGTACGGAGATAACATTCAAATCTCTCTCCACCTCGAACCCGAAGACGATTCAGAATAGTCTTTGGGGTACAGCGGGCTAGTTGAGGTGGCTGTGTCTCAATGGGCTGGTTGGGCTAGTTGAGGAGGCTTAGTTTCTATGGGCTGGTTGGGGCACCTCCCACGCTAGAAGTGCTTCAGAGGCCGATTGGGCGGTCTCGTGAAATTCACCTTTTGGGCCGACCCCCATCAGAATGCCTTCAGAGGCACATTGCCTTTCAAGGTGAATTTCACCAACCTCGAACATCCCTGCCAGATGCTATTTGGGGGTAAAGAGCAGAATGAAATTTTGCAGATTACTAAGCTGTTTCGTATCTTTGAAGCCACATAAGGTGAACAAATATTGTACGTAAAAATGGGAACCTGTTTTCAATTGACGGCAATTGCCGTCTTGCGGGCGTTTACCCGCTGTTGTTATCGTAGGAGCAACTCTGCTCCTTCTCTTTCGGGCGACTCAACTCCAACAGTTCAAACTCTTCAGAGCCACTCATCTCTGGTTCTTCCGAGCCACCCAGTTTCTGCTTTTTCGAGCTATTCTGCTCCCTATCTTCCGAGCGACTCGGTCCCAACTCTTGAAGGATTTCTTTCAAACAAGGACCTCCATCTTGACTTACTCTGCCACCACGGTGACTTAGGAACTCTCTATGTCCGCAAGTCTGGAGGATGCGAATTCAAGTGTATAATGTCTATTTAAAACTGATCGAACTATGTGTGGAATAACAGGTTATGTCGGTCACGAAGAGGCTGCGCCGATACTTCTGGATGGGCTTTCAAAACTCGAATACCGTGGATACGATTCAGCTGGAATCGCCGTGAGAGACAACGATGGAAAGGTTCGTGTCGTTAAGGCAAAGGGTAGGCTGAAGATACTTTCAGAGAAAACCGACGGCGGAACGACTCTCCCCGGTCACATCGGGATAGGACATACAAGGTGGGCCACTCACGGTGAACCGAGCGAAGCCAATGCTCATCCTCATATCTCCGATGAAAGTTCCGACAGTTCTGCCGTTGTCGGAGTTCATAACGGAATTATTGAGAATTACCACGAACTAAAGGAAAAACTGATTGCAAAAGGATACAAGTTTTACTCCGACACTGACACCGAAGTAGCCGTGAAACTGGTTGACAGCTATTATCGTGAAAGCGGGAGTCCACTCGAAGCACTCGAAAAGTCGATGGTTGTAATCAGGGGGTCCTATGCCCTGGCATTTATGTTCAAAGACTATCCCGACGAAATCTGGACCGCCCGAAAGGATAGCCCTATGATTATTGGAGTCACCAATGACGAATCATTCATAGCCTCGGATGTTCCGGCAATCCTGAAAAGGACCCGTACTGTTTATTATGTGGATAACCTTGAAATTTGCCGGGTCAGGGCAGGGGATGTGAAATTTTACAATATTGAAGGAGAGTCAAGACCCAAGGAAGCAGTGTCAATATCCTGGGATGCTCAGGCTGCCGAAAAGGATGGATATGAGCACTTTATGATCAAGGAAATCCACGAGCAGCCCAAGGCGGTTTACGACACTCTTTCAACTTTGCTGAAAGATGGCCTTACTGACTTGTCATCCACCGGGTTGGAGGATTCTCTGATTAGGAACTTCAGAGGTGTCACGATAGCGGCTTGCGGCAGTGCCTGGCACGTCGGAATTGAGGCTCAGTACCTTCTCGAAGGGCTTGCCAGAATCCCCGTGAGGGTAGAACTCGCATCCGAGTACAGATATAGAGACCCTCTTCCCGGATTCTGGGAGATGAACTCCGACACGGCACCAGCGGCCGGACCGGTGGCGGGGGATCTCGTTATTATCATCTCCCAGTCCGGAGAAACCGCCGACAGTCTCGCTGCCCTGCGCGAAGCCAAGAAAAGAGGTGCGCATACTCTTGCAATCGTCAATGTATTGGGAAGCTCGATCGCGCGCGAGGCGGAATTCGTTCTCTACACCCACGCTGGTCCCGAGATTGCTGTTGCTACCACCAAGGCATATAGCGCGCAACTGGTTGCAATTGATGCACTTGCACTGCATTTTGCACGTGTCAGAGGAGTAATCACTGAAGACAAGGAAAGGCAGATGACTGCCGAACTTATGACTATCCCCGACAAGATCCGCACCCTGCTCGAAGAGAAAGACCGAATCCAGTGGTTTGCATCAAAGAAAATCAACACGCGCGATGCCTTCTTCATAGGGAGGGGGCTCGACTATGCCGTGTGCCTTGAGGGAAGCCTCAAGATGAAAGAAGTTTCTTACGTCCACAGCGAGGCATATGCTTCAGGCGAACTTAAGCATGGGACAATTTCGCTGCTCGAACAGGGCACGCTGGTTGTTAGTGTGCTCACGCAGAACAGGGTACTGGAGAAGACTCTGTCCAATATGGTGGAGTGCAAGTCTCGTGGTGCTTATCTGATGGCCGTAACTACTCACGGACATTTCGAAGTTGAAGATATTGCCGACTTTACGGTCTATATTCCCAAGATAGATGAGCATTTTGCAGGGAGTCTCGCAATCATTCCCCTGCAATTGCTCGGATACTACACTTCTGTCGCAAGGGGGATAGATGTGGATAAGCCCCGCAATCTCGCCAAGAGCGTCACTGTCGAATAGCGGGAGGTTGCCGCCAACCCCGGGCCGAGACCCTCGTTTTCGGGAGGATGCGGTTTTCGGGAGGATGCCGCCAACCCCGGACCGAGACCTTCGTTTCCGGGAGGATGCGGTTTCCGGGAGGATGCCGCTAATCTGGGAGGCTGCCGTCAACCCCGGGGCCGAGGCCCTCGTTTCCGGGAGGAGGCGGTTACAGACTGAGGCTCAGACCTGCAAGTACGCTGGCCCCTGCTTCAGGGAAGCCATCCATAGTCTCGTAGTTCTGATTGAGGAGGTTATATCCGTGCGCGAATACTTTCAAGGACTTGCTCAATGAATATGAAAGCCTGAGCCTCAAGTCAACATAATCGGATGTCCTTGGGGAGTCTCCTGTCGTCAGATACAGTCCGCCTATTGCCATAGCGCCAAGATTCGCAGTGAATTTCCCAAGACGGTAATCTGCCCCGAGCCATGCCTTGTGACGGGGTGCACCAGTGTATATCTTGCTCATATTGAGGAAACTGTAGTTTGCATTGACCGAGAGATTCTTGCAAATCTTCCAGTCGGCGGACAGGTCTGCCCCGAAGTTGCTGAATTCTCCGACGTTGCGATTCTGTTTCTTGCCGTCAACAATGTTTACCTCTATGATATTTGAGCCCATCATATAGTAAGCACTTGCCTCAATGTTGAGGGCCCCGTCAAGGAGATGCCCTCCGAAAGTCAGATCATAACTCCATGCATCCTCAGGCTTAAGTTCCTCGTTGGCAACCATATACATATAAAGTTCCTTCATATTCGGAACCCTGAATCCTTTTGCTGCGCTAGCTTTGACGTAAGCCTGTGGGATGGGGCTCCAGCTTGCGCCAAGTTGAGGGATGAGCTGCGGCCCGCACAGAGAGTGGTTGTCGAGTCTGAGTCCCGCGCTGAGGGTAAGAGAGCCGAAGCTTTGATTATCATACACATACACCGCCTCTTCGTGGAGACGACGATGGTCGGCATAAACCTCGGTCTCGGGATTGCGGTATGCGTGTCCTCCGAACTGCATCAGGTCGATTCCGGCAGTAAGCCGGTTTCCCTCGAAGATCGATACGGTCTCATACGCAGTAACCCCGGCAGTAAAGTCCGTTCCGTTGAACAGATACTTCTGGGCAGCTTGTTCGGCGGTATGCCCGTCGTTTATGAGATGGTATCCGTAGTTGTAGTAGATATCCACGCTTCCTGACATCTTGTCCGAAGAATTCTCAATGCTTATACCGGCCATCCCCCTTCTGATTCGTGCCCAGGCCTCATACATAGGAGCGGAGACTGTCCCGGGGTTCTCGGAGCGGGCATCGGTAAAGCTGAATCGGGCCGAGGCCTTCCAAACAGGTGAGAATTCGTATCCGAAGTTCAGCATCCCCCCGAGGGAATTGAAGGCAGAGTTGTCCCTGTGCCCGTCGCTCCTTTCGTAATTCAATGATGCTGAAGCTGATAAGCGTCCCTTGCTGTAGGCGTCGTAGAAACTTGCGCGAGCTGTTCCGTACGATCCGCCCAAAGCCTTGAATTCTAGTATATTGCCATCGGTCACTGGCTTCCTCGTCAGGATGTTGATGGCTCCTCCCATCGCACCGGACCCGTACAGAAGCGAAGCGCATCCTCTTGATACTTCGACTTTTGCAGCATTCCCAGCGAGGTATTCGTCTGGAACGGGGTGCCCGTAGATGGACTCGAACTGGGGATGCCCGTCGATGAGGATGGCAACTCTTCCGGCAGCAGCTCCGAAACCGCGAAGTGAAATCGCTCCGGCCGCGCCACCAGAAACTCCGTATCCCGAGAGTCCGCGGCTGGTCACAAAGAGTCCCGGGATCCGCTCCAGAAGTGCGGGCAGGACTGTTCCGGCATCGCTCGCGGCAATGGCACTACGGCCGACGACGCTGACTGGTGATGCGACCCTGTCCCGGAGGACTGAGTAGCGGCTTCCGGTAACTACGCTGGTTGACAGGGTATCTGTAGTTGGGGTGAATGTGTCGGCACTTGATGTCGTGGTCAGAGATGCTAATACTATTGAAAGAGCGGTGAGGGTACTTGATATTGTCATAAAACAGTGCTTTGTCTCGAGCGATACAAAGATAATCATTTTCGAAACTCCTAGCAAAGCCTCCATGCCTCATCCGGCGAGTTGCCGTACATCGAGACATCTAGTTTCAAGCGCCAAACAGATGGCTTTGACGACGGATAGACTTAATACTAACAAAACAAATTTTTCACTAACAAAACAGAATTTCCAGCCGGTTTTATAACTTATTTGCCACCTGGTGAAATTCACCTCGAAAGACAATGTGCCTCTGAAGGCATTCTGACGGGGGTCAGCCCGGAAGGTGAATTTCACGAGAACTCCCAACCTGCCTCTGAGGTACTTCTGACGAGGGTTACTCGGGGCCGTGAAATTCACCTCGAAAGGCAATGTGCCTTTGAGGGCCTTCTGGAGGGGGTCAGCCCGGAAGGTGAATTTCACGAGCCTGCCCAATCGGCCTCTGAGGTGCTTCTGGCGGGGGTTGCGGCGACCGGTGAAATTCACCTCAAAAAGCAATGTGCCTTTGAGGGCATTCTGGAGGGGGTGAACCCGAAAGGTGAATTTCACGAGACCTCCCGACCTGCCTCTCAGGTACTTCTGGCAGGGGGTGCCACAACCGGTGAAATTCACCTCTGAGACCAATGTGCCTCTGAGGGCCCTGTAGAGGGGGTAAGGCTCCGAGGTGGATACAAAGTCGTTCCACCTCGAAGACCAACCTGCATTAGAAGGCCTTCTGAAGGGGGTGAGCCCGAAAGGTGAATTTCACGAGATTCCCCAATTGGCCTCTGAAGCACTTCTAGCGCGGGTTGCCCCGACCGGTGAAATTCACCTCGAAAGACAATGTGCCTCTGAAGGCATTGTAGAGGGGAAAGGCTCTAAGGTGGAAAGAAAGTGGTTTCAACTCATAGTGTAACCTGCCCTAGAAGGTCTCGTTTCTTTGTTGATGTAACAACATTTGCTATCTTTGTGTCAAAGGTTACAGAATATATCTGGAGTTCCTTTTTTGTGTGAGGTCCAACACGAGGATCACGACCAACCGGCCCACCGGCCCACCGGACTGAAGCCCACCGGCCAACCAGCCGACCAGAGAGCCCACCGGCCCACCGGAGCGAAGCCCCACCGCCCACCGGCCCACCGGCCTACCAGCCGACCAGAGAGCCCACCGGCCCACCCACCGGCTATGCAAACACTTGAAAATGATATTATTAACCCATATTTATGCTTAATTACCATCACAGTTCCCGTTGTTATGCTGCGCTTCTATGTGCCATTCTTGCAGTGGCTTGCAGCAGGCCTTCCTCGATTGAGGACAAG
>JAQXJU010000099.1 GCA_029009115.1 Bacteroidales bacterium
ATGAGCGCTGCCGACGCGCGAGCCTCGCTCAAGGAATGGTTCATCCGCTTCGGCATTCAGGGCTGGTGGGACAAGAAGGTCGAGGAACTCTCCAAGGGTATGGCCCAGAAACTCCAGTTCATCACCACCGTGGTCCACAGGCCTTCGCTGATGATTCTCGACGAGCCTTTCTCGGGATTTGACCCCGTCAATGCAGATGTCATCCGCAAAGAAATCCTCCGACTTCGCGACGAAGGTGCAACCGTTGTGCTTTCGACCCACAATATGGAATCGGTCGAGGAACTGTGCGACGACATCGCCCTGATCAACTCTTCGAAGCTGGTTATCAGCGGCTCTGTCGAAGGAATACGCCGCCAGTACGGAAACAACAACGTCGAACTGGTCTATGAAGATGCCGAAGGCCGTCATACCGAGGTCCTGCCTGCACTGACCGAAGGCACCCCGACCCTAAGGGCCTATCTCGACCAGGGCGTCAAAATCATTTCGTACAGGGAGCTGATGCCCAGAATGAACGACATCTTCATCAAACTCGTAAAAGGGGAGGACAAGCTATGAATCTCAGAACCATAGGAATAATCATTCGCAGGGAGTATCTCAACAAGGTCAGGAAAAAGAGCTTTCTTTTGACAACCCTGCTTGTTCCCATACTGGCCGGCGGCGGTATGATAGCGATGATGGCCATAATGATGACCACCAAGGAGAATCTCAAGAAGATTGCAGTCGTTGACCGTTCCTCGATAGTGATGCCAATGCTCGAAGACACCGAGAGCATAGACTTCGTTGACTACTCCGACTTCTGCCTCGATTCGGTCAAGGCCAATCTCGGAACCCTGTGCCTGGATGCAGTCCTGAGTATATCGGAGATTGACACTGAACGTAGAACCGTGGATGCCGACATTACATCTTCCAAGCCTTTGGGTATGGAAATGGCCGATTTCATCAACTCGAAGATAGACGATGCCGTAGAGAATTACAGGATAAAGTCGTACGGAATCGCAGGCCTCGACGACATTCTCAAGGAAGTCCGCACTCACGTTCGCCTGAATGCCTATACCATCGACGATGAAGGCCGTGAACAGGTCTCAGAGACCGGGGTCTATGCCATGTTCTCTATGATTCTCGGAATCATCATAATGCTCTTCGTCACTATGTTCGGAGGTATGGTGATGTCTGCGGTCATTGAAGAGAAAGCAAGCCGTGTCATCGAGGTGCTTGTCAGTTCTGTCAAGGCTACCGAACTGATGTTCGGCAAGATAATAGGAATAGCCCTCGTTGCCGTGACCCAGTTCGTGCTCTGGGTGGTGCTTTCGTTCGGAATTATCTCTCTTGCCGGTTCGTATTTCGGCGCAGACCTTATGGAAAATGCCGACCCCGCCGCCCTTGTGCAGGGTATGGGACCCAGCGGGGATATGACTGCAATGATGACAGAGAATACTGAGATATCAACAATCCTTACCACCATTCAGGGTATGCCTCTGATTAAGATAGGCATCTTCTTCCTGCTATTCTTCATCTTCGGCTATATGCTTTACGCCTCCTTCTTTGCCGCAATCGGTTCTGCGGTCGAAAACGAGGGCGACAGCCAGCAGTTGCAGATGCCTCTGACCATTCCTCTGATAGTGGGATACATCATAGCAATTTACGCATTCCGTGCTCCCGACAGCCAGATTGCACTCTGGGGTTCGATGATTCCCCTGACCTCTCCCATAGTGATGATAGCCAGGATTCCCTTCGGAGTTCCCGACTGGCAGATATGGCTGTCTCTCGGTATTCTGATACTTACAACAGCCTTCGGCGCCTGGGCTTCGGCCAAGATTTACAAGGTCGGAATACTGATGTTCGGCAAAAAGTCAACATGGAAAGACCTATGGCAATGGTTCCGACAAAAGTAAGCCTTATTGCGGGAGTGTTGCTGACTGCGGCGCTTTCCTGCTCTCCCCGAGGTGGCGAATTCTCGTGGCAGGCCCTCCCGATAGACGGCCACAGGACAGGAGTCTCCGCTCCGCTTGCCAACAATGTGGGCGAGGCCCTCGGTACTTTCGACGGCTCTGTGTATGTGGCTCCTAACGGCAGCCGCTTCCGTTCAGGTTCCACTCCTGCCGTGGCGGCCAGAATGATTGAGGTTCAGCCCAGTATGGCGGCTCTGAAGGAGGTGGTGGCTTACTCCGAGAAGGAAATGACCAAATTCCGCCCCGAGAGCGAACTCTCGAATTTTGCGGTGGATGTCCTAATGGCTCAGACCGAAAAGATTACCGGCCGCAAGGTGGATGTGGGTTTGCTAAATTTTGGCGGGATACGCGTCAATATGCCCAAGGGACCGGTTATTCTCGACGACATAGTGTCGATGTTCCCCTTCAAGAACTATGTGACATATCTGACACTGCCGGGGAGCGAACTGCGCCGTGTGTTCGAGCAGATGGCCCGCGGCAAGGTTGAGGTGATTGGGGGTGCCCGCCTGCGCATCCGTGACGGGAAGCTGGTCAGCGTGACCGTCGGAGGCCGTCCCCTGTCCGATTCGAAGACCTATGGAGTTGCGACCATCGACTTCCTTCTGGACGGGGGCGACAACCTTAAACTTGCCCGGGGATGCAAGGATATGCTCATTACCGAGGTGAAGCTGGTGGATGCCATTCTGCCATATATCCGCGAAGTTACGGCGCGTGGCGACACCCTCCGCTCGTCTCTGGACGGAAGAGTCATAATAGAGGAGGAAGGGAAATGAGAAAGCTTTCTATGATTATTGCGGTGGCTCTTCTGGCTTGCGCGTGCAAGCAGGAACTGGTCATCGTCCATACCAACGACACCCACAGCCATCTGGATCCGGAACGCAGCGGCGCTTTTGCCGGCAGGGGAGGAGTAATCGAGCGTGCCGCCTGCATCGATTCGGTCCGTGCCGCCAGCGGCCGTAGGAACGTTCTTCTGCTTCACGCAGGCGATTTTAATCAGGGCACATCCTACTACTCCGAACTTGGAGGCGAACTGGAGGTGGACCTCGTGAATGCCCTGGGCTACGACTGCATCACCCTCGGAAATCACGAATTCGACAACGGCATCGAGGACCTTGCCGCAAGAGTCGCAAGGATAGAGTGTCCTGTCGTATGCGCCAATCTCGACCTTTCGCCTTTCGAGCTGGGGCAGTATGTAAAGCCTTGCACCATAGTGCACAAGGCCGGACGCAGGATAGGCATCATCGGTCTGGTCAGCGACCTCAGCAAGCTTGTTTCGGCTACCGTTTCCTCCAGGATTCCGCAACTTGATGCCGTCGAGTGCACGAACAGGTGGGCCCGGTATCTGCGTGAAGAGAAGAAATGCGATATGGTGATCCTGCTATCGCATCTCGGTTATTC